>NZ_CAXIAK010000086.1:0-14800 GCF_964021665.1 uncultured Acidovorax sp. | reverse complement strand
TTCGTGCGCGGCTCAGATGGCCTGCCGCTGTTTTCGATTGCGCTGCCGCTGCCCATGGCGCTGCAGATCGCGTTGATTGCCTCGGTGTGCGGCGTGCTGGCGGCTGTGGCCCCGGCGCAAGCCATCCGCATGTGAGGCCTGGATGAACACCGCGGATGCTGCTGTCCCCCCTGAATTGATCGCACTCGACGCCGTGCGCAAAAGCTACAACCTGGGCCGCCCCAGCGAGGCCGAGGTGCTGCACGGCATCAATCTGCAGGTGCGCCGGGGCGAATTCATCGCGCTGATGGGGCCCTCGGGCTCGGGCAAGAGCACCCTGCTCAACATCCTGGGCCTGCTGGAGCGCATGACGTCCGGCAGTTTTCGGCTGGATGGCGAAGAAGTGCAGGGCCTGGACGATGCGTCCCTGACTTTGCGCCGCCGCAGCACGCTGGGCTTTGTGTTTCAGTTCCACCATCTGCTGCCAGCGTTCTCGGCGCTGGAGAACGTCACGTTGCCCGCCCTCATGGCCGAGGGCCGCGTCAGCACCGCCCACCGCGACCATGCACGCAGCCTGCTTGATGCCGTGGGCCTGGCCCAGGCCATGAACAAGCGCCCGGCCGAGCTGTCGGGCGGCATGCAGCAGCGCGTGGCCATTGCGCGCGCGCTGGTCATGAACCCGCCGCTGGTGCTGGCCGATGAGCCCACGGGCAACCTCGACACGGCGTCGTCTGCCGAAGTATTTGCCCTGCTGCGCCGCATCCACGCAGAGCGTGGAACGAGCTTCGTGGTTGTCACGCACGACCCGCGCCTGGCCGCACGATGCGACCGGCTGGTGGAACTGATTGACGGCCGCATTGCACGCGATGAGGCCATCGCCGAGGGTGTGGAGCCAGCACTGCACGGGTGTGTTAGACAGGGTGGATGCTATTAAGTTGATAGCTGCTTGCGCTTTACAGAAGAGCGCTAGAGCCTGATTTGGTTGAAAATTGCTTGGCGCCGCGAGCAGGGAAGCCTCAGGTGCTGGCTACTGCCTTATTGGGCGCCTCGCGCGCCAGCCAGCCGCTGACGATCAGCATCTGCGCTGCGTAGTATGTGGACAGCACCCACACCGGGGCCCATGGCAGGGGCGTCACAAACCGGTCGGTCGCCAGCAAGGAATCGCTCAGCATGAAGCACCCCGCCCCCAGCGCCACCCGCAGTGCTGGCCCGCTGCGCAGCACCGTCGCCCGGCCCATGGCCTGCGCGGCCATCAGCGCAATCACCAGAACGTAGGCGGCCACCGGCACGCGCAGGGCCGGGGGCAGGCCTCCCGTCCATAAAAAGGCGTACATGCCCACGCCAATACCCAAGGTGGCAGCCAGCGCGCCCCGGTGGGGAAACCACACCTGCCCGCGTTTGAACAGCGCGACATAGAACAGATGCGCCACCAGAAAACTCACCAGGCCAGGGATGAAAAAGCCCTGGAACATGAGGAACACATCTCCCGCCAGCGATCCAGCCAACGCGGCAGCCAGCAGAAGCGAGGTTTTTGAATCAAATAGGCCTCTGGCGCTTGTTGAGTAAGCGCTAGCAGCTACTAAAAAAAGAGCAAAAATCATCGTCAGCGGTTTGAACAGCCAGTGCCATTCGGTGAACCCCAGCGCGCTGGTGGCGGTGGCCAGCGCAGCGCTTTGCAGCACCAGTGCCATCAGCATGCCGATGCGCCCCTGCATCACCGCGCCCAAAGCCCATTGCCCCACCAGCAGCACCGCAAACCAGATGGCGTTGTGCGCCAGTGGTGCGGTGTCGGCTTGCCATAAAAAAGCGCCCACCCCCGTGAGCAGCACCGCAAACTGCACCAGCGCAAACCACTGCACCGCGCGTGACATGGGCGGCTGAAAGATCTGCATCTGCGCCATGCTGAAGGCGGGCTTGGGAAAACGCTCCGCCACATCGGCGGGCCGCCAGCCCGGCGGCTTGATCCAGACCTTGAGCTTGTCTGCCCAACTGCGCGCATGCCAGCTGTCGTGCGCCAGCCCGGCGTACACCTGCGCGTTGGCCCACAGCGGATCCCAGCTGTTGAGCAGCCCGCGGGTGCCGTACGCGCATCGGTCAAGCGCATCCTCCTCCTTGAAGGTGCCAAACAGCCTGTCCCACAGGATCAGGATGCCGCCGTAGTTCTTGTCCAGATAGGCATCGTTCACTGCGTGGTGCACGCGGTGGTTGCTGGGGCTGCAGAACCAGCGGTCGAACCAGCTGAGTTTGCCCACCTGCTCGGTGTGCACCCAGAACTGGTAGAGCAGGTCGATCAGCGCCACCACGCCAAACACCAGCGGCGGCACACCTGCCAGGGCCATGGGCACATAAAAGACCCAGCCCAGCAGCGCGCCCGAACTGGTCTGGCGCAGCGCGGTGCTGAGGTTGTAGTCCTGGCTCTGGTGGTGCACCGCGTGCGCGGCCCACAGCACGGCCGATTCGTGCCCCATGCGGTGCAGCCAGTAGTAGCAAAAATCGTAGAACACCAGTGCCAGCAGCCAGCCGGGCAGGCTGGTCCAGAACGCGTCGTTGCGCCACAGCGCGACATGCTCGAACACGGCGGTGTAGATGCCGATGCGCAAGAGATGCGTGAACGCCGCACTGGTCTGGCTGAGCATGCCGAGGCTGATGCTGCTGACCGCATCCGCCAGCCGGTAGGTGTTGCGCTGGCGCCGCCAGCCCACGGCCAGCTCGATGGCGATGAGCAGCAAGAAGACAGGGGTGGCGAGGACGATGATCTGGCTGGGGCTCATGGAGGACACCAAAAATGTCCGCCGATTGTTTCCCTGATCAGGTCAGCGCGCCTCTGGCATCAACCCTGATGATCCGCTCCACCACGCCTTGCGCCAGCCCACCCCGCACACCGATCATGAAGTCGTGCAGGTTCACCGTCGGGTCGCAATGGCCGGGCACCAGCCACAGCATGCGGCCCAGGGCGGGTAAGCGCGCCTTGTCGCCTTCGGCGTACAGCAGGCCGTGCTCGTCGCCCCCATTGGCGTAGCGCAACGCCCGGTCGGCAGGCAGATGGGCCACGGTGGGCAGGCCCGAGTCGATGGCGTGGCTCTTGTGGCCCGCGTCGCACACGGCATGGGTGTCGCGCACGGAAATCACCTGGGTCTTGACGAACAGGGCGTGCTCGAACGCGGGCTGCGCGGGGTCGCGTTCGTTGCGAGCGTAGTCGGCGTCCATGAAAAGGAACGACCCCGCCTGCAGCTCGCCATACACCCCGCTGGCCGCTTCGTTCACCAGCGTGCCGGTGCCAGAGCCCGTGACCAGCGGCACGGGCACCCCTGCGGCCTCGATGAGGTCGCGCGTGTGCGCAGCTTGCTGCACGGCGCGTGCAATGGCCTCGCGCCGTTCGGCAGCGCTGGCAAAGTGCTGGGCGCGGCCATGGTAAGCCTGCAACCCGGCAAAGCGCAGCCGTGGGTGGCGGGCCACGGCCAGTGCCAGCGCCACGGCGGCCTCGCCCGGCGGCACGCCGCAGCGGCCCTGGCCTACGTCAATCTCGACCAGTACATCCATGCCCGCGTCGCTGCCAGACTGCGCCATCGCTTCGGCCAGGCGCTCGATGCCCTCCGCGCTGTCCACAGCGACGCCCAGGCGGCCGCCCCGGCTGGCCAGGGCCGTGGCCAGGCGCGCGGCGCGGTGCAGCTTGGGCATGGCAATCACCTCGTTGGTGATGGTGATGTCCAGCACGCCGCCAGCGGCCAGGGCTTCAGCTTCGGACACTTTTTGTACGCACACGCCCTGTGCCCCGGCTTGCTGCAGCAGCAAGGCCAGCTCGGCGCTTTTGTGCATCTTGGCGTGGGGCCGCCAGCGCACCTGGTGTTTGCGGGCGAAGTCGGCCATGCGCTGGATGTTGCGGTGCATGGCGTCCAGGTCCACCACCAGGGCGGGGGTGTCGATCAGGTCTACCCGCTGGCCGATGAGGGCGGCGAGGGCGTCAGGCGTGGTTTTCATCGCGTACGGCGTTGTCCAGGTGCTGCGTGTCGGCCCATCCCACCAGGCTGAGACCATCGGGTGTCCAGAGCAGGCGGTTGATGGCCGCATTGCCCAGTTGCCAGGTGCGCGGTGCTTGAATGTCCTGTCGGGTGGCGGCGCGGTACAGCACGTCCAGCACGCCGCCGTGGGCCACCAGCACGATCTGCCCGCCCATATGCTGGGCTGCTAGGGCGTATGTGGTGGTGGTGATGCGTTCGCGCAGCGCGATCAGCGATTCGCCACCCTCGGGCGCAAAGGCGGGGTCGCGCTTGCGCCAGCGGTAGGCTTGTTCTGGCTCTTTGGCTTCCAGCTCTTCAAAGGTGTGGCCTTGCAGCACGCCAAAGCTGCGTTCACGCAGGCCCTGGTGGGCGGCCAGCGGCGCCTGTGTGGTTTCTGCGATGGCGCGGGCCGTGACCCAGGCGCGTTGCAGATCGCTGCTGTAGATGGCGTCGATGGGCTCATCGGCCAGCGCCAGCGCCGCCTGGCGGGCTTGCCACAGGCCCACGTCGTTCAGCGGAATGTCCAGATGCCCTTGCAGGCGGCTGTCCACGTTCCAGGCGGTTTCTCCGTGGCGGATGGCGATGATGCGGGTGGCGTCCATGCAATGTCAGGGCTGGGTCGGCAAGGGAATGCGCACCTGGCGCGGGCCTTGGGGTGGCTGGGGAAAGCCGTTGAGCGCGGCGTCGAACAGCACGCCGTAAACCGCGGGGTCAGACACCCACACGTCTTCGTGCACGGCCGAGGTTTCGTACACCACCTCCTGCGTGCGCGCATCGCGCATCACGATGCTGACCACGCGCCGGTGCAGCGGGGCGGGTGCACCCACCTGCCACAGGCCGCTCATGCCCCAGCCGCTACGCCCGCCGTACCAGCCCCAGCCGCCAAAGGCCCAGGGCGGGTGGTCATCAAACGGGTCGCGGCGCGGGGTGAAGCCCGCCTGCGCGCCCAGTTGCACCACCCACTGGCCGCTTTCATCATTGCGCTGCAGCCCGGCGCGCGCCAGGGCTTGCTCGGCCAGCGCCAGGATGGGGTCGAACGAGGGTGTTTGCTGCGAAGGCAGGCGTTCCAGCCGGTACGTCATGGGCTGCTGGGCGCTGGCAGCGGCGGGCAGTCTGGAGAAGCTGCGCACATCGCCTTCCACCACGCGGTGGGTGGCGCACCCGGCCAGCACGGCCGCCATGCCCAGTAGCACGGCACATTTCTTCCATTGCAAAGTCATCATGGCAAGTCTCCTGAAACGGTTGCGGTGGATGGCTGCAGTGGTGCAGCGCGCGGGCTGGGGTGGCCTTCAGGGGGCGCGGCCGCCTGGCTAGGGATTCAAGCAGTCAGAGCGTGAAGCTGGGTCAAAGATTCCTCAACCGATCTGCACCACCTGCACGCCGGGCAGTGTGGGTGCGGGCGCAAACTCTTCCTTGTCAAACGCCTTGTCGCCGTTTTCGTCGGCCACGCCGGTGGCCCGGGCGTTCTTGAAGTCGTAGAGGCTGCCATCCAGCAGGTGCGATGGCACCACGTTCTGCAGGGCGTTGAACATGTTTTCGATGCGGCCGGGAAAGCGCTTCTCCCATTCGCGCAGCATCTCGCCCACCTGTTTGCGTTGCAGATTTTCCTGACTGCCGCACAGGTTGCACGGGATGATGGGGAAGTTGCGGTGGGCGGCCCAGCGGGCGGTGTCTTTCTCGGCCACGTAGGCCAGCGGGCGGATCACCACATGCTTGCCGTCGTCGCTCACCAGCTTGGGCGGCATGCTCTTCATCTTGCCGCCAAAGAACATGTTGAGCAGCAGCGTTTGCAAAATGTCGTCGCGGTGGTGGCCCAGCGCGATCTTGGTGCAGCCCAGCTCATCGGCCACGCGGTACAAAATGCCCCGGCGCAGGCGGCTGCACAGGCTGCAGGTGGTCTTGCCCTCGGGGATCAGCTTCTTGACGATGCTGTAGGTGTCTTCGTTTTCGATGTGGAAGGGCACGCCGGTGCTGGCCAGGTATTCGGGCAGCACATGCTCGGGGAAACCCGGCTGCTTCTGGTCCAGGTTCACCGCCACCAGGTCAAAGTGGATGGGCGCGCGGGCCTTGAGCTTGAGCAGGATGTCGAGCAGCGCATAGCTGTCTTTGCCGCCGGACATGCACACCATCACCTTGTCGCCTTCTTCAATCATGTTGAAGTCGACGATGGCCTTGCCCACCTCGCGGCACAGGCGCTTTTCGAGCTTGTGGGTTTCGCGTTCGATTTTCAGGCGGGCCGCGTTGGCCGTGGGCTCTTGCGGTGCTTCGGCCTCGTCGGTCCAGCCGGTGTGGGTGGAAGTAGGGATGGGGTTGTTGATCACTGCGTTCATAGGTTTACCACTGCCCCGTTTCCATGCGAATCGCCACTTCGCAGTCGTCAAAAATTTCCAGCTTGGCGATCTTCACGCGAACGCCCAGCACGCCGGGCAGCTGCATCAGGCGGTTGGCCAGCTTGCCGATCAGGCTCTCCAGCAAGTTCACATGCTCGGCGGTGCATTCGTCGATGATGATCTGGCGCACACGGCGGTAGTCCAGCACATGGCTGATGTCGTCGTCGCGCGGGGCCAGGGGCTGCACGCCCAGGCTCAGTTCGGCATCGACCTGGATCGGCTGCGGATCGATTTTTTCGTGCTCAAGGATGCCCAGGTTGGCATCGAAGCGCAAACCGGTCAGCGTCAGGGTTTGAAGACCTGCACGTGGGGGGATGTTCTGGGTTGGGGTGATCACGTTTGTCACCAGGGTTTGATGGCTACCCGTTCTACCCCCACTGACGTGCAGTCGGGGTAGACATCGGGCTTTCGGGTGGAAACACGCACGGCATGAATCTCTTGCCGCTGGAGCAATGCATCACAAATCCCATCACAAAGGGTTTCTTGTAATTCGTGATGCCGCTCGCCGACGCATTCAAAAATCGTTTTCCGGACAAAGTCGTAATCGACGGTTTCCGAGATGTCGTCTTGGGTGGCAGGGGCCAGTTCGAGCTTCACGCACAGATCCACATCAAACCAGATGCGCTGTGGTGCGGTACGTTCAAAGTCGTGTACACCAATGCGAACCATCACCTCATGCTGGCGCAGGCTCAGTGCACGGCAATCTGTGGCCAGTCGTGGGTCTATGGCTCCAAAGGCCAGAAGAATGGAGTTCATTAATGGGCAGCCTCTTCGATGGCCCACATCACATCCCTGCTCAATGGAATGAGGTGCTGGCCGTTGTCTGTTCTGAGTGTGCAGCCATTGATGCTGGGGTTTTGTGCCATGAATAGCGCCCCTTGGGCCACATCTGCGGGGTCAATGCGTTTTTGAACTAGGTTAACCAAGCTGGCTTTGTCGAAATTGGTCTGGGTTTGTGGGCCACTGAGATACATCAGTCCTGGCGAGAGTCCACACACCCTGACTGTGGGAGCCAGTGCCTGCGCCTGCAGCGCCACGCTGCGCTCCAGCGCCAGCTTGCTGACGGTGTAGGAGAAATAATCGGGATTCAGGTTGTGCACTTTCTGATCCAGCACATGGATTACGCAATGTGTCCCGTGGGCAACGCCAGATCCTTGGCGCACTCGGTTGTAGAGGGCATTGGCCAAAAGCAGCGGAGTTACCGTGTTGACCTGGAAGTGCCTTTGCAGTCCCTCGGCGGTTGCCGAGGGTGCGTCATCCGCCTCGAAAATCGAAGCGTTGTTGACGATGCACTGCGGAGGCTGTCCAGTGAGCTGCACGCACTGATCCATCAGCAGCTCTGCCGCATTGTCTTGGGCAAGATCCATGTCCACCAGCAGGCAGTCTGCTCCAGCATCTTGCACTTCCTGTCGGGTTTTCTGTGCGCTGTCTTTCGATGTGCGGTAGTGGCACAGAACGCTCCAGCCCGCTTTGGCGAAAGCCAGGGCGATTTCTCGGCCAAGCCGGTGGGCGCCCCCGGTGATCAAAACCCAGTTTTTATTGTTCATGTGAGTTTTGCAATGGGTGCAGCTGTAGAGGGTGGGGTTGTTTCCTGTGCTTCAAGGATGCCGCGTACAAAAAAACCCAGATCCTGTGTAAAGTAGAGTTTTTCCATGGGGCGCAGCAAGAAATCATCAGGAAGAGCACGGAAGAAAAGCAGGGCTCTGCCGCCATCTTCGCCGCCGTACTCTGCCAACTCGGAGTTCAAGCGGTAGCCCTCTGCTTGGGCCCCGGCAATCACATGCTGGTAGGCCGAAAGTGCCGGATTTTTATCCAGCGGCCCTGCAGGTTGGATGGCGTCAGGCAGGCTGAACATCACATTCACCTTGCGCACATTCAACTCTACGCTGAACCGCAGTGGAGACTTGAGTGAATTATGTCCTTGCTGTGCGGTCAGTGTGTAGGTCGCTCTGCATCCCGTGCGCAGAAGTGGTGTGAGCTGGAGCTTTCGTGACTGGCAGGCAATTTCTTGTACTTGCTGAGGAATGAGCTTATCGAGAATGGTATGGGTAATGTTGGCAAGGCGTTTTTCGCTGCGTTGACCAAACACCAGCCCGATCACGATAAGGCTGACAGGCAGCGCTACGGTGAGCAGGCTGATGGCTGCTGTCATGGACTCTTTGTCCCGGTTGAAGACGGCCCATACCACCAACCCGAGGCCGCCCAGCATGACGGCGAGAAATACAATGACCAGAACTCCACGCGCCCACAAGGGCAGCGCCAAAGACTGTAACCAACGCACGACCTCAGACGAGGGCTGTGCGCTAGAAGGGTTGGATGAATCGCTCATGTGGTGTGCATAGAGGGCGTTTTGTCGGCGGGCGAATTATGACTGTCCTCACTGAAGAACTTGCTGAACACATTGCCCAGGCCATTGCCGCCGAGGGTGGATGGCTGGGTTTTGACCGCTTCATGGCCTTGGCCCTGTACACGCCCGGCCTGGGCTATTACGCCAACGACTCCACCAAATTTGGCGCCATGCCCGAGTCGGGCAGCGACTTTGTGACCGCGCCCGAGCTCACGCCCCTGTTCGGCCAGACGCTTGCCGTGCAGGTGGGCGAGGCGCTGGAGCGCACCGGTACCGACGAAGTTTGGGAGTTTGGTGCGGGCTCGGGCGCGCTGGCGCTGCAGTTGCTGGATGCGTTGGGCGATCGGGTGCAGCGCTACACCATCGTCGATCTGTCGGGCAGCCTGCGCGCGCGCCAGCAGGCCAAGCTGGTGGCCCACGCGCACAAGCTGCGCTGGGTGGATGCGCTGCCCGAAAAGTTCAGCGGTGTGGTGGTGGGCAATGAAGTACTGGACGCCATGCCCGTGCAATTGCTGGCGCGCCACGGTGGCCAGCAGGGCGGTGTGTGGCATGAGCGCGGCGTGGTGGTGGCTGAAGACGGCAGTTTTGCCTGGGCCGACCGCCCAACGGCCCTGCGCCCGCCCATCGATATCGAAGGCCCACAGGACTACCTGACCGAAATCCACGCCCAGGGCGAAGGCTTCATCCGCATGCTGGCCGACCGGCTCACGCGCGGTGCGGCGTTTTTGCTGGACTATGGCTTTGGCGAAGACGAGTACTACCACCCCCAGCGCCACATGGGCACGGTGATGTGCCACCAGGGCCACCTGGCCGATGGGGACCCGCTGGTGGAGGTGGGGCGCAAGGACATCACCGCCCACGTCAACTTCACCGCCATGGCCCTGGCCGCGCAAGAGGCAGGTATGCAGGTGCTGGGCTACACCACCCAGGCGCACTTTCTCATTAACTGCGGTTTGCTATCAAAAATGGAGCTGCTTGCGCAAGTAGAGCGGGCGACAGCGGCCAAATTGATCATGGAGCATGAAATGGGTGAGCTGTTCAAGGTGCTGGCCCTGGGCGCGGGCGATGCGTGGGAGCCCGTGGGGTTTGCGCGCGGAGACCGGTCGCACCGGCTTTGACCGCGCAGGCGCCCCATGCTCCGCTGGCTCATCGTCATCTTCCTCGCGCTGGTGTTCATCAACGGCCTGTCGCCGCTGCTGCAGCGCCTGGGGCTGGGCCGCCTGCCGGGCGACTTCAAGTTCAAGCTGTTTGGGCGCGACTGGTTCATTCCGCTGGCCAGCACCGTGCTGCTCAGCTTTGTGGTCAGCTTGATTGCCAAGTGGGTGTGAGCCGGGTTGCAGGAGAGGTCTGAGCGACCTCTGTGACGGGTGTCGAGGGCTTCAGTCCGCAGCGGCCTGCAGCGCATCCATGAATGCCTTGCGCCACCAGTGCACATCGTGTTCCTTGATGCGCGACATGAGCTTCTGGTGGCGCGCCTGCCGCTCGGCCAGCGGCATCTGCAGCGCCTGCTGGATGCTGTCGGCCATTCCCTGGGGGTCGCAGGGGTTCACCAGCAGCGCTTCTTTCAGCTGCTCTGCCGCACCGGCAAAGCGTGACAGCACCAGCACGCCGGGGTTGTCCGGGTCTTGTGCCACCACGTATTCCTTGGCAACGAGGTTCATGCCGTCGCGCAGCGGTGTGACCAGCCCCACGGCGGCGGCGCGGCACAGGCCCGGCACGCGTTTGCGCGCCACCATGCGGTGGATGTAGCGCACGGGCATCCAGTCCAGCTCACCATAGTCGCCGTTGATCGAGCCGCACAGTCCCTCCAGCTCCTGGCGCAGGTCTGCATAGGCGTGCACGTCATCGCGGCTGGGCGAGGCGATCATGATCATCGTCGCGCTGCCCCGGTTCTCGGGGTAGCGGTCCAGCAGCTCGCGGAAGGCCCGCACGCGATGCGGGATGCCCTTGGAGTAGTCGAGCCGGTCAATGCCCAGCAGCAGGCGCCTGCGCGAATACTCGTCGCACATGTTCTCGTAGGTCTCCACCGCGTCGGGGGCGTGCGTGAGGCGCGTGAATTCGTCCACGTCGATGCCGATGGGAAACGCCTGCACCACCACCGTGGCGCCGAAGGCGCGCACACGCTTTTCGTCCACCGCTTCGGCGCCGCCTTCGTTGCGCACATAGCGCGTGAAATGCGCCACATCGGTCTCGCTTTGCAGGCCCACCAGGTCGTAGGCAAACAGCGAACGCATCAGCCATTCGTGCTGCGGAATGGCCGCCATGATGAGCGGCGGCGGCATGGGAATGTGCAGAAAGAACCCGATGCGCTGCTTGCAGCCCATGGCGCGCAATTCGGCGGCCAGCGGGATCAGGTGGTAGTCGTGCACCCAGATCACATCGTCGTCGCGCAGCAGCGGCAGCAGCTTGCGCGCAAACATCTGGTTCACGCGCCGGTAGCCCGCGATGTAGCTGGCGTTGAAGTCGGCCAGGTCCAGCCGGTAGTGGAACACCGGCCACAGCACGCTGTTGCTATAGCCGTGGTAGTAGCTGTCGTGGTCTTCGCGGCACAGGTCCACGGTGGCCAAGGTGACGGCGCCGGCCTGGCGGGTGTGCAGTTCGCCCTCGCCGGGTGTGCCGCCTTCGACCACCGTGCCGCTCCAGCCAAACCAGAGCCCTCCGGTCTGGTTCAGGGCCTCGCCCAGGGCCACAGCCAGGCCCCCGGCGGCGGGTTTGCGTGGATCGGCAAGGCGGTTGGAGATGACGACGAGGCGGCTCATGGACCGATCATCGTTGTGGATCGGTCCCTCCCGCTGTCAGACGCCGCCTCAAATCACGCTGTCCCAGGGCGCTGACAGGCGCACGGCGGCGTTGATCACGCCCACCATCGAATAGGTCTGCGGGAAGTTGCCCCACATCTCGCGGGTGTCGGGGTGGGTGTCTTCCGACAGCAGGCCCAGCGGGTTGCGGGCGGCCAGCATGGTCTCGAAGATGGCCCGTGCCTCGGCCTTGCGGCCAATGCGCGCCAGCGCGTCGATGCGCCAGAAGGTGCAGATATTGAACGCTGTCTCGGGCTTGCCAAAGTCGTCGGCCGCTTCATAGCGCCGCATGTAGGGGCCATCGCACAGGCTCTTTTCCATGGCCTCCACGGTGCTCACAAAGCGTGGGTCCTTGGGGTCGATGAGACCCACCTCGGCCATCAGCAGCACGCTGGCGTCCAGCTCGTGCCCGCCAAAACTCTCGGCAAACGCCTGGCGTTCTTCGCACCACGATTGGTCGAGGATCTCGGCGCGCATGCGGTCGGCATGTTGCTGCCAGTGGCTGGCGCGGTCGGCCAGCTGCAGCGTGGCGGCGATCTTGGCCAGGCGGTCGCAGGCGGCCCAGCTCATCAGGGCCGACGAGGTGTGTACCCGGGCGCGCGTGCGCAGCTCCCACATGCCGGCATCGGGCTGGCCGTACACGCGCACGGCGTTGTCGCCCACTTGTTCCAGCCGCTTGAATTCGGCCAAGCCCGCGCGGTGCAGAAGGCGGTGGTCGTGGAAGGCTTGGGCCGCGCCCAGCACGATGTTGCCGTACACGTCGTGCTGAAAATGCTCGGCCGCCTGGTTGCCCACACGCACCGGGCCCATGCCCCGGTAGCCTGCCAGCTGGGGCACAAAACGCTCGGGCAGGTCTTTCTCCAGCCCAATGCCATACAGCGGCTGGATGTGGCCGTCACCGCCTTCAACCACCACGTTGCTCAGCCAGCGCAGGTAGTCCTCCATCGTGCCCACCTCGGAGATGCTGTTGAGCGCGCGCACCACAAAAAACGCATCGCGCAGCCAGCAGTAGCGGTAGTCCCAGTTGCGGCCGCTGTGGGCAGATTCGGGGATGCTGGTGGTCATGGCAGCCACGATGGCGCCGGTTTCTTCGTACAACGACAGCTTGAGCGTGATGGCTGCGCGGATCACCGCGTCCTGCCACTCCAGCGGAATGGCCAGCGCGCGGCTCCAGCCGCGCCAGTAGGCCGTGGTCTCCTGCTCGAAGTGGCGGGCGCTGCCGGCCATACCGTCCACCAGCGTCTCGTCGGCGCCCAGCAAAAAGTTGTGCTCGCGCGTGAGCACAAACGCCTGGCCCGACAGCACATGCGACACCGGCGCATCGGTGGACAGGCGCAGCGTCATGCTCTCGCCCACATAGCGAATGTGGTTGCTGCCGCGCGTGATCTCGGGGGTGGTCTGGCCCCAGTCGTAACGCACCTTGAGCGCCACCCGGATGCGCGGCGCGCCCTGGATGGGCCGCACCCGGCGTACCAGCGTCATGGGCCGGAAGTAGCGCGAGCGACTGTAAAAGCGCGGCGCAAAGTCGGTGATCTCGATGCCATGTCCCGCCTTGTCGAACAACTGCGTGCGCAGGATGGCGGTGTTGGGCTCATACCACTGGTGGGCCGATGCCAGGTCTTCCAGCTCGATCGCAAAGTGGCTGCCCTCGTCGCCAGGCTGCAGCAGGGCGTTGAACACCGGGTCGCCATCAAAGCGCGGCAGGCAGCACCACACCATGCGGGCGTGGTCGTCGATGAGTGCGCTGATGGCGCAGTTGCCGATCATCCCAAGGTTGAGCGAGCCCGCTTGGGGCTGTGTGGCGGCGGTGTTCATCGTTCGCGCTCCAGCGTTGTGCGTGCAGACGACAGCCAGCCCCGCAGTGCGGCCGATGTCATGCAGCGGTGTTGTGCCATGGTGGGCCCTTCGCCCACCTTGATGCCCCAGCCGCCCAGCGACTGCACAGCGGCAAAGCCCGCCTCGTCGGTAACGTCATCGCCCACAAAGACCGGCGTGCGGCCCGCAAAGGGGGGCTGCGTCATGAAGTCGATGATGGCCTGGCCCTTATGAACGCCACGGGGTTTCACTTCAAAGACACATTTGCCACGCAGCAGTTCCACACCGTCCACCTCCCGCATGGCTTGCACCAGCGTGTCGTGGCACAGGGATTCGAGGTGGGGCGCCAGGCGGTAGTGCAGGGCGACGCTCACGCGTTTGGTCTCCACCAGCAGACCGGGGTGGCGCGCTGCCAGGGCCTGTGCGGCCTGCAGTACAGGCTCCAGGGCGGGTGGTGCGGTGGCGGGCACCGAAGTGTCGAAGAGGCGGTATTGGGCCCCATGTTCGCTCGCCAGCGGCAGGCGCAGCGGCGCCAGAAATCCGTCGATGTCGGCTTCGGGTCTGCCGGTCACGATTGCCAGCGCGCCACCCAGCTGGGCGTGCAGAGATGACAGCGTGCGGATCAGCCCCGAGGCGATGCGCACCGCTTCGGGGCGCGGCGCCAGCTCGGTGAGCGTGCCATCGAAATCCAGAAAAAGCGCATGGGCAGTTGTCAGTGTGGGGAGCAGCTGCATCCGCGAAACCATAGCAGACGCCGCAATGCAGGCGCGGCCACCAGGGGGATTCAGGGCTGGTAAACGCGCGCAAGGTGTGCGACCGGTTGCAACGGGGGTGGCCGCAGATGGCAACGCATACTCTTGAAACAGCGCACCTGCGGCGCCATGTGATCAGCAAGCTTTTTGCCCCTAACCCTTGCCGCGCCATGACCGAAGCCCTGCACATCGTCTGCCCCCATTGCCACACCACCAACCGCGTGCAGAGCACCGACCTGGGCAGCGCGCCCGATTGCGGCCAATGCCATCAGCCCTTGTTTGCGGGGGCGCCGCTGGAGCTGGATGCGACCAGCTTTGACAAGCATGTGGCGCGCAGCCACATCCCGGTGCTGGTGGACTTCTGGGCCCCGTGGTGTGGTCCCTGCCGACAGATGGCGCCCGCCTTTGCGCAGGCCGCCCGCGAGCTGGAACCCAGAGTGCGCCTGGCCAAGCTCAACACCGAAGACCACCAGGCCATCGCGGCGCGCTATGCCATCCGCAGCATTCCGACCATGATCCTGTTCCAGCAAGGGCGCGAGGTGGCGCGCATTTCGGGCGCTCTGGGGGCGGCGGACATCGTGCGCTGGGTGCGCTCGGTGGTGTGAAGCCGCGAGCCGCAGCGATTCGATTCTGCGGGGGCTATCGGCTTCTCGCGTCTGCCGTGCGCTAGTGTGGTGTCTCAAAAGTAATCATCAAATAATAGAGCTAGCTGCCCGCGCCA
>NZ_CAXIAK010000085.1:0-14993 GCF_964021665.1 uncultured Acidovorax sp. | reverse complement strand
TGCCTGGGCGCGAGCCACCGCCAAAGTGCCCGTGTGGCTGGTGGGCACCAGCCGTGGCACGCAATCGGCCGCCTATGCAGCCACCGTGCTGCAGGGCGCAGACGCGCCCGATGGCGTGGTGTTGACAGCGACCATCCTGACGGATGACAAACAGCGCCCGGTTCCAGCCATGCCGCTGGAACAAATCAAAGTGCCTGTGCTGGTGGTGCACCACCAGCAAGATGATTGCTCTTACTGTGCGTACAGCGAGATTCCCAACCTGATGGCCAAGCTGACACACACACCCCGCAGCCACCTCATCACCGCCACGGGCGGCAAAAACCAGGGGGATGCCTGCGCGGCCTTTGCGTACCACGGGTTCAACGGCCTGGAGGCTGACGTGGTAGGGCAAATGGCCGACTGGATTCTGGCCCCGGCCCGGTAGGGATGTCCTGCGCACATCGTCCAGGGCGCGCCAAGGCCCCATCCACGCGGTGGCGCTATGCCAGCAACGCAGGCAGCAAAGCCATGTCGGCAATCACCTGCACGGCCCCGGCGGCGCGCAAAGCTTCGGGCGAGCTGTGGCCTACCGATGAAGGGCTGTAGCCCACCACCGTAGCCCCGGCAGCCACACCGGCGGTAACGCCGGTCACCGTGTCTTCCACCACCAGGCAGCGGGCGGGGTCTACCTTCAGCGCGGCGGCAGCGGCCAGGTACACATCAGGCGCGGGCTTGGTGCGGGGCATTTCGTGGCCGCTGAAAACGCGGCTGCCAAAGTAGCTGGCCAGGCCCACCTGGGCGAGTTGCATCTCCACCTTCTGCCGGTCTGCACCCGAGG
Organism: uncultured Acidovorax sp.; assembly: GCF_964021665.1. Lineage (NCBI taxonomy): Bacteria > Pseudomonadati > Pseudomonadota > Betaproteobacteria > Burkholderiales > Comamonadaceae > Acidovorax > uncultured Acidovorax sp. The sequence goes on along the minus strand of NZ_CAXIAK010000085.1, from coordinate 14,176 downwards.
CGCAGGCGATGCGGCCACCGAGCAGCGCGTGCACGGCACGCACGGCATTCACCGCACCGGCGATGGGCTGCAGGCGCGCTTGCAGTTCGGCATTGCGGCGGGCGTAGAACTGGGCCATCCAGGCATCAGTGAGCGGCTTGCCGGTGTGCGCCTGGATGCGCGCGGCCTCGCTGCGCACGGTTTTGCCGATGAAGATCTCCATGCAGTCTTGCGCGCTGATGGCCCAGCCCGCTTCGTTGAGCATGGAGCACAGCACGCCGTTGGTGATGGGTTCGCTGTCTACCAGCACGCCGTCGCAGTCGAACAGTATTGCTTCAAATTTCATAGCTGGCAGCGCTTATCCAGCAAGCGCTGGAGGCCAATTTCATTAAAAATGGAAAAGTGGTGGGAAGCCAGTTCAACGCACAGGGAGCATGTCGCCATCGACGTAGTACCAGCGCCCGCCTTCACGCACGAAGCGGCTGCGTTCGTGCAGGCGCACGGCGCGGCCGCCCAGGCGGTGGCGGGCGACGAATTCGACCTCGGCGTGGTCGGCGTCTTTCACCCAGTGGCCGCGCACCTCCAGGCCCAGCCATTGGGCGGCGGCGTCAAAGTCGAGCGACGCAGGGCGGTGGCTGGGGTGCCAGGTGGCCAGCAGGTAGTCGGCCCGCTCGCACACAAAGGCGGTGTAGCGCGAACGCATGAGGCATTCGGCGTCGGGCGCGGGCTGGGCATCCCAATGGTCGATAAAACGGCCGCAGCAGTCGGCATAGGCCAGGGGCTTGGCCTTGGCGCCGGAGCCTTGCAGGCGGCCGCAGGGGCAGGCAGCAGAAGGAACGGCAGGCGTGCGGCTCACCGCAGGGCCCCGAACACGCGCTGCAACACGGCACTGCCTGCGCCTGCCGGGTTCTGGCGAATCTTGCGCTCTTCCTCGCCAATCATGAAGAACAGGCCGTCAAGCGTCTTGCCCGTGACGTAGCCTGCCAGGTTGCTTTCTTCGGGCTTGAGCAGGCCAAAGCTGGCCGCCTTGCCGGCAAAGGCGTTGTACTTCTGGGTGAGGCCCACGTTTTCTGTGGCCTTGTTCACCACGGGCAAAAAGCGCTCAGACAACGGAGCGCGCGTCTTGGTCACGAAGAACTCGGTGACCGACGTATCGCCGCCTGTGAGGATGTTTTTGGCATCGGTCACGCTCATGGACTGCACGGCCTGGACCAGGATGTCCTTGCCCAGCGGCACGGCGGCTTCAGCAGCGCGGTTGATGGAGGTGACCAGTTCATCAATGCGTTTGCCCTGGCCCATGGATTTCATGACCTTGGCGGCGTCTTCCAGGTAGCCCGGCAGACCAATGCGCACCTTGGGGTTGCCCAGAAAGCCATCCTGGCGCCCCAGCAGCGCCACGGCGGCCTGCGCGCCCTGCGCCAGCGCAGCCTTGACGCCACGGCCGGCATCGGCGTTAGATATATCGCCCAGCGACAGCGCCCAGGCATGCTGATAGGTGGTGCACAGCAGCGCCCCGACGAGGCTGGTTTGGTGGAATTGGCGGCGTTGCATGGCGGCGGTTCTTTCGGTGAAAGCGACGGATGGTTCCCGCAGGGCAGCAACTGCACCGCGGGCCGGAGGTACCCGATTTTCGCTCAGGCTCCAAGCTTGGTTCACAGGCCGTAGACTGCACCCGTCCAGCATCCAGGAAGGAGCCTTGCAATGTGGCAGATGAGCGTGCCGTGGTGGGAGTTTGTACTGCGCGGCATCGTCGTGTACCTGTTCCTGCTGGTGTTCATGCGCCTCACGGGCAAGCGGCAGACGGGGCAGTACGAGCCGTTTGATTTGATCCTGCTGCTGATTCTGTCGAACGCGGTGCAAAACTCGATGAACGCGGGCGACAACTCGCTGGTGGGCGGATTGATCTCTGCCAGCACGCTGATGCTGTGCCATGCGGCGCTGGCGCGGCTGGCGTTTCACTTTCCGCGCGTGGGCTACTGGGTGGATGGCAAGGCCCAGGTGCTGATTGACCAGGGGAAAATCGACCAGAACCTGATGCGGCAAGAATTGCTGACGCGCGAAGACGTGGAGGCCGCGCTGCGTGCTGGCGGCTGCCTGCACGCGCACGAGGTGGAACGTGCCACCATCGAAACCAATGGACAAATTACCGTGGTGCTGCGGCCCGCGCACCGGCCACTGAACGCAACGTGACCGCGGCGCCCCCGCCCATCACGGGCGCTTGGTGTTTTACAGGCGGGCGAGAAACGCCGCCAATGCAGCATTCACGGGCTCGGGGTGCGTGAGGTTGCTGGCATGCCCGGCGCCGGGCACCACCACCATGCTCGCGCGCGGCAGGCCGTCGGCCATAGCCTGAGCACGTTGCAGATCAATGGCGTTGTCCAGTTCGCCATGCACCACTAGCGCCGGCACTGTGATGGCGCCCAGGCGGTCGCTGATGTCGTCGCGGCTGGCCAGGGTGGTAAAGCATTGCATCAGATTGGGCACGGTGAACCCGCGCCACTTTGCCTGCCACTGCGGGGCGCCTGCCCAGCCGTCGCCCAGGATGATGTGGGCTACCACCCCGGCAATCTCGTCCGACAGGCCGTTCTCCATCCAGGCTTTCATCAGCACCTCGTGGCCCGCCATCTTTTCCGGCTGCTCCGGCAGGGCCTGTGTGTTGATGAGCACCAGCGCCCGCACCAGGTCGGGGTGGGTGAGCGCGCAGCGCAGCGACAGGTAGCCGCCCTGCGACATGCCCGCCAACACGGCCTGGCGCACGCCCAGGTGCGCCAGCAGCGCGGCCAGATCGTTGGCGGAATCGTAGTAAGTAAAGGGGTCGCAGCGCGCGAGGTCGGCCGTCTGCCCATGGCCCCGCTCGTCCCAGGTGATGCAGCGCCATGTGCTGCGAAGGGCCTCGACTTGCGGCGCGAACATGCTGCTATCCATCAGCAACCCGTGCGAAAACACGATGACCGGGCCTTCTCCGCCCGTGTCTTCGTAATACAACTTCTGGCCATTGACGTGCGCGAAAGGCATGCGGAGCTCCTGAAAAAAACAGGCCTCCATCCTTGAACAAGCCCGCCCGCACTGCAACCGGCGCAACCCGCGAAAGGCTGCGCACGAGTCACCCAGGCGTCAGCCCGCAGGTGCCGGTACGCGCACCACCCCGCAGTCGGCGGTGGCAAAAAATGAATGAAATTGGCCGCAAGCCCTTATCTGGAAGGCGCCATCAGCTATCAACTCAAGAGCAACATCAGGCCAGCGCGCGCTGGATGATGATCTTCTGCACGTCGCTGGTGCCTTCGTAGATCTGGCACACGCGCACGTCGCGGTAGATGCGTTCCACCGGGAAGTCATTGACCACGCCGTAGCCGCCCAGCGTCTGGATGGCGGCGCTGCACACGCGCTCGGCCATCTCGCTGGCAAACAGCTTGGCCATGGCGGCTTCTTTCAGGCAGGGCTTTCCCGCATCGCGCAGCGCGGCGGCGTGCCAGATGAGCTGGCGTGCGGCCTCGATCTGCGTGGCGCAGTCGGCCAGCCGAAAGCCCACGGCCTGGTGGTTGAAGATGGCGGTGCCGAAGCTCTCTCGCTCTTTCGAATACGCCAGCGCTGCATCAAACGCACTGCGCGCCATGCCCACGCTTTGCGCGGCGATGCCAATGCGGCCGCCTTCGAGCGCACCCAGCGCGATCTTGTAGCCCTCGCCCTCGGCACCAATCAGGTTCTCGGCCGGGATGCGGCAGTTGTCGAAATTGATCTGCGCCGTGTCGCTGCTGTGCTGGCCCAGCTTGTCCTCCAGCCGCGCCACCACGTAGCCGGGGTTGCTGGTGGGCACGAGGAAGGCGCTCATGCCCTTCTTGCCCGCACCCTTGTCGGTGACGGCGATGACGATGGCCACATGGCCGTTTTTGCCGCTGGTGATGAACTGCTTGACGCCATTGATCACGTATTCGTCACCCTGCTTGACGGCCGTGGTGCGCAGGGCAGAGGCGTCAGAGCCCACATGCGGCTCGGTCAGGCAGAACGCGCCCAGCATCTCGCCACGCGCCAGCGGCGAGAGCCAGTCGCGTTTTTGCTGCGCGTTGCCGTAGCGCATGAGGATGGCGTTGACCGGGCAGTTGGTCACGCTGATGGCGGTGCTGGTGCCGCCGTCACCGGCCGCGATTTCTTCCAGCACCAGGGCCAGCGTCACATAGTCCAAGTTGGCGCCGCCGAACTCTTCGGGCACGCAGATGCCGTAGGCACCCAGCGCGGCGAGGCCCTGGTGGGCCTCCTTGGGGAAGTGGTGTTCCTTGTCCCAGCGCGCAGCATGGGGCCACAGCTCGGTCTGGGCAAAGTCGCGCGCCGCGTCGCGGATCATTTCCTGGTCTTGGGTCAGCAGCATGGGTTGTCTCCAGAGTTGTTGTTCGTGATGAAGGGGCCTTACCAGTGCGTGGCACGGCGGCCGTCGTGGTGCAGCAGGCGGCCTTTGTCAGCCGGTGTGACGCTGGCCAGGGTGTTGCGCAGGCCACGCACGCTGTCTTGCACCGTCAGCGGCGCGGTGCCGCCGCCCATGTCGGTCTGCACCCAGCCCGGGTCGATGGTGACCAGCGTGGCGCCGGGGTAGTTGTGCTGCGCCGCCGCCACGGCCATGTTGAGCGCCGCCTTGCTGGTGCGGTACAGCCACGATTCGCTATTGGGCACGCTGCCGATCTGCGACATGGAGGACGACAGAAACGCAAACACCCCGCCCGCATCCGCCACCAGCGGAGCCACTTGCGGAATGGCCTGCATGGCGCCCAGCACGTTGGTGTGCATGACGGCATCAAAGTCTTGCTGCGTGGGTGGCGTCAGGGCGTTGGGGCGGCGGATGATGCCTGCCACATAGATCGCCAGGTCGAGCTTTTCACCATCGAGCTGCCAGGCCAGGCTGCTGACGCTGGCGGGGTTGGCCACATCCACCGTGAGCACGTCAGCGCCCAGGGCCTGCACGCGCTCGCGCCCCGCGTCGCCACGCACGGTGGCGATGACGCGGCGGCCGTCTTCGGTGTACTGGCGCACCAGCTCCAGCCCAATGCCGCGCGATGCACCGATGATGAGGATGGACTTCATGGCAGGTATTTCAGTCAAGTAGGCCTCTAGCCCGGATATTTCACCGTAGTAGAGCCACAAACGAGGACGGCATTGCCCTTGTGTGCCCGAAAATCCAGGTGTCGAATCTTGATCAACGAGCGGGCAATGCCGAAGCCAAACTGTACCGAAGAAATTGACGTTGGGAGCATGGACTTTGGCCGGTTGGGCCGGCGCGTGGTGCAGGGGTGTTTTGACGGCGGCAGCATGACCAGCGATGGTGGCGTGATGCTGCTTGGCCAGGTCGATCGCAAGCTGGGCTTGATGGATGCGGCGGCGCGCTGCATCGCCGATCCGCGCAATCCGCTACTGATCACGCACGACGTGCGCGACATGTTGCGCCAGCGGGTGTACGGCCTGGCGCTGGGCTGGGAAGACCTCAACGACCACGGTGCTCTGCGCTGTGACGTGGCTGTGCAGACGGCTGTTGGCGTGGACCACGAGATTGCCAGCGCGCCTACGCTTTGCCGACTGGAGAAATGGGCCGACCGTGCCACGGCGTGGCGGCTGCACGAGGTGTTGGTCAATCAGTTCATCGCCAGCTTCGAGAGCGCGCCCGAAGAGTTGGTGCTGGACTTTGATGCCACCGACAACCCGTTGCACGGCCAGCAGGAGGCACGCTTCTTCCATGGTTACTACGACAGCTACTGCTACCTGCCCCTGTACGTGTTCTGCGGCCAGCAACTGCTGTGCGCCTACTTGCGGCCCAGCAACATCGATGCGGCGCAGCACGCTGGGGCTATCCTCAAGCTGCTGGTGCGCCGACTGCGCCAGAGTTGGCCGCAGGTGCGCATCGTGTTTCGGGCCGACTCCGGGTTCTGCCGCCAACGCATCCTGAACTGGTGCGAGCGCGCCGGCGTGCACTACATCGTGGGTCTGGCGCGCAATGCACGGCTGCAGGCGCGCGTGGCGTTTGCCGAACTCTCAATGAAAGACGAATACGAGCGCAGCGGGGCCAAACAGCGCATGGTCGATGAATTCGACTACGCCGCACAGAGCTGGCCGCACGAGCGGCGCGTGATCACGCGGCTTGAATGGGGCGCGCAAGGCTGCAACCCGCGCTTCATCGTGACAAACCTTGCCGGTGATCCCCAGGCGCTGTACGACGGCGTGTACTGCCAGCGCGGCGAGGCGGAGAACCGGATCAAGGAAGCGCAGGTAGGGCTGTTCGCCACGCGCACGAGCTGCCATGTGCTGCGCTCCAACCAACTGCGCATGCTGCTGGCCGCGCTGGGCTACGTGCTGGTAGAGAGGCTGCGCGCGTTGGCGTTGCAGGGCACAGAGCTGGCCACGGCGCAGATCGACACGCTGCGCATGAAGCTGCTCAAGGTGGCGGCAGTGGTGACGCGCAACACGCGGCGCATCCGCCTGTACCTGGCCTCCAACTGGCCCAGTGCGCAGACCTTCGCGCACGCCATGAGCCAGCTGCGCTCACCCTGAACACACCAGCAGCGCCTGGCCGGCGCGATGAAACAAAAACGGCCCGCAACCCAAGCCGGGGTGGGGGTCAGTGCGACCGCATTGCGCATGCCAACCATCACACCCATGGCTGCGGCCAACATCGTGGCCTTGCTCGCTCAAATCCGCGCCGCGATGCCCCGCTGCGCAGGCCGTTGCCTACATGCGTGAAATATCCGGGCTAGCGCTTATCCAGAAAGCGCAAGCAGCTATGCTTTCAATAGCAAATCACTCAATGCGCATGGCCAGGGCGAGGCAAGAACCTTCAGTGGAGCAGGTAGCCTGCGTACTCAAAGTAGCCCGTCCAGGCCGGGTCGTAGCGCAGCTTCAGCTCCAGCGTGGCCGCTTCATCGCGCAGCAGCAGCGGGGCCAGCGTTTGCTTGGCAAGCTGTTCATCGCTCACGTAGAACAGCGCCTGGCGGCGGCCTGCGCGCGCCAGGGTGAGTGCAGCCACGCCCAGTTGCGGCAGTTGCAGCAAGGTGGCGGCCTGCTCTTGCAGGTTTTGTGCGGCGGCCAAGGCTGCGCTGTCGGGCACTGCCAGGTCGAGCGTGAGCGCGTAGGGCAGGTCCGCACGCATGGCCACGGCGTTGGCAGCCAGGTTGACAGCCACCACGCCTTCGTCGCTGCCGCCGGTTTCGGCATCGCCCTCAGGGTCGTCCACGGGGTTGCCTTCGTCGTCCACGGCGCAGTTGAATTCCAGCTCCAGCCCTTCCCACTGCGGCTCGCCTTGCGGAAAGTGGCCGGTGTGGCCCAGGGTCTGGGTCCAGAAGGCATCAAACACGGGGGGCAGCTGGCTCAGCGGCGTCCACGACACATCGGCGTCGTAGTCGTCTTCGCCCACAAAGTCCACCGCGCCCACTTTCACGGCGAAGTCGTATTCGCCCAGCACATGGTCCAGCATGATGAAGGTCATGTGCCGCGCATGTTCGGCAAATTCAGCAGGGATGTCGCGGGCAAAGCGCAGTTCCAGCGCGGCCTGGCCGTTGTCGGGCTGCAGGGCCACCAGCACATCGGCGGTGGCCAGCTCAAAGCCATCCATGCCAATGGGGAAGTCAGGCTCGGCGGTGCGGGCGCGGAAGGCCACCACGCGGTGGTGCCGCAGCTTGGGGGCGGCGTCCACCAACTGCGTGAGCAGCGGAAACTGCTCGATGCTGCCGTGCGCGGTGATGATGAGGTCCACCACGGCGTCCTCCGGGTGGCCCTGCAACTCCAGGGCCAGGCCCTTTACATGCGCCTCCAGCAGGGTATTGGCCTGCTCCACCCGCTCGACCAGGGGCTGCGCGTGCAGTGCAGCCTCCTGCGCGGAAAAGTCAGCCCAGAAAGCGGCGATGGCGGGGGAAGCGGGGTGCATGCAGGGGTCCGGTAAAAAATGAAGGAGCCGTAGTATTTCAGAAGCCGGTGGTGCCGCCACCGGACCTGGCTGCGGGGCCAGGCCAACGGTGTTGCGGCACCCCGTCTGCGTCAGACCAGCTCAATGGCCATGGCCGTGGCTTCGCCACCGCCAATGCACAGCGTGGCCAGACCCTTCTTCTTGCCACGGGCCTGCAGCGCGTGCAGCAGCGTGACGATGATGCGCGCACCGCTGGCGCCGATGGGGTGGCCCAGGGCGCAGGCGCCGCCGTTCACGTTCACCTTCTCGTGCGGCACCTTCAGGTCGGCCATGAGGGCCATGGGCACCACGGCGAAGGCTTCGTTGATTTCCCACAGGTCCACGTCTTCCACCGACCAGCCCGCCTTCTTGAGCGCCTTTTGTGTGGCGCCGACGGGGGCGGTGGTGAACCACTCAGGCTCTTGCGCGTGCGTGGCGTGGGAGACGATCTTGGCCAGGGGCTTGCAGCCCAGCGCTTGCGCGGTGGACTGGCGCATCAGCACCAGAGCGGCGGCGCCATCGTTGATGCTGGAGCTGGCGGCGGCGGTGATGGTGCCGTCCTTCTTGAACGCGGGCTTGAGCGTGGGGATCTTGTCCAGGCGGATCTTCAGCGGGCCTTCGTCCTGCTCCACCGTGACTTCGCCCTTGCGGGTGCTGAAGGTGACGGGGGTGATCTCGGCCTTGAACGCTCCCGAATTGATAGCATCTTGCGCACGCTGGACGCTCGCCATGGCGAATTTATCTTGTTGTTCGCGGGTGAACTGGTACTTGGCGGCGCAGTCTTCGCCAAAGGTGCCCATGGAGCGGCCAGCTTCGTAAGCGTCTTCCAGGCCGTCGAGCATCATGTGGTCGAAGATCTTGTCGTGGCCCATGCGGTAGCCGCCACGGCCCTTCTTGAGCAGGTAGGGCGCGTTGGTCATGCTCTCCATGCCGCCGGACACCATCACGTCACGGCTGCCGGCCACGAGCTGGTCGTGCGCGAGGATGGTGGCTTCCATGCCCGCGCCGCACATCTTGGACAGCGTCACCGCGCCGGTGCTGCGCGGCAGGCCACCCTTGAAGCCGGCCTGGCGTGCTGGCGCCTGGCCCTGGCCTGCCATCAGGCAGTTGCCGAACAGCACTTCGTCTACCTTCTCAGGGGCCACGCCGGCACGCGCCACGGCGGCCTTGATGGCAGCGCCGCCGAGGTCGTGCGCAGCGAGGTCCGAGAAGTCGCCCTGGAACGCGCCCATGGGGGTGCGCGCTGCGCCGACGATGACGATGGGGTCTTGGTGAGGTGTAGGCATGGAAAGTCTCCTGAGTTGAAATGAGGGAAGAGGTAAGGACTGCCCGTGGCTCAGGCAGGGGTGTGAACGAAGCGGCGCTCCTGGTGGTACGGAAACACATCCAGCAGGTGGCCTGCCTGGATGCGCTCTTTGTGCTCTTGCCAGAAGGCGGGGTCCAGCAGGTCTGCGTGGTGCTGCATGAACACATCGCGCACTTGCGGGCTGCCCAGCAGGAAGGGACCGAAGGTTTCAGGGAACACATCGCGTGGCCCTACGGTGTACCAAATCTCACCGCTCAGCTCGTCTTCTTCGTTGCGGGGCGCGGGCACGCGGCGGAAGTTGCAGTCGGTGAGGTATTCGATCTCGTCGTAGTCGTAGAACACCACCTTGCCGTGGCGGGTGATGCCGAAGTTCTTCCAGAGCATGTCGCCCGGAAAGATGTTGGCCGCCACCAGGTCTTTGATGGTGTTGCCGTATTCGATGACGCAGCGCTCGATCTGCTGGCGCGCATGGGCATCGTCCGGGCCGGCGTCCAGCGCCTCTTGCAGGTAGATGTTGAGCGGGATCATGCGCCGCTCGATGTACAGGTGCTTGATGATGACTTCGGTCTGGCCGTCACCATCGCGGTCACTGATTTCGAGCTGACTGGGGGCAAACTTTTCAATCTCGGCAATCAACTCGTCGCTGAAGCGATCGCGCGGGAAGGCGACTTCGCTGTATTCGAGCGTGTCGGCCATGCGCCCCACCCGGTCGTGCTGCTTGACGAGCATGTACTTGGCCTTGACCTGCTCGCGCGTGGTGTCCTTCTGCGCGGGGTAGAAGTCCTTGATCAGCTTGAACACATACGGGAAACTGGGCAGGTCGAACACCAGCATGACCATGCCTTTGATGCCCGGCGCAATGCGGAACTGGTCGCTGGAGTGTTTGAGGTGGTGCAGAAAGTCGCGGTAGAACAGCGTTTTGCCCTGCTTGGCCAGGCCCAGGGCGTTGTAGATCTCGGCCCGCGGCTTGCGGGGCATGAGGCTGCGCAAAAACTGCACATAGGCGCTCGGCACTTCCATGTCCACCATGAAGTAGGCGCGGGCAAAGCTGAAAAGGATTTGCAGGTCTTCCTCGCCAAACAGGGCTGCATCGATGGTGAGCTTGCCCTGGTGGTCGTGCAGGATGGGCAGGGCAAACGGCACTTCGGTAAAGCCGTTGATGATCTTGCCCACCAGGTAAGCACCCTTGTTGCGAAAGAACAGGCTGGTGAGTACCTGGATCTGGAAATTGGCGCGCAGCTTGACCTGGTCCAGAGCCAGCCGGTCCTGCACAGCAGCCAGCACATGGCGGGTGTCCCGCTCCAAATGGGCAAACGCGCGCTGCAACTGGAAGTTCTCCAGAATCATGATCAGCGTCTGGTGCAGCGTCTCGCGCGTGGGGTAGTAGGCGCGGAAGGTAGGCTTGGCCGCAGGCTCGTCGTTCTCGATGTACTCGGTGCTGACGGCGGGGCGCACAAAGATGAAGTCGTTGTGGAAATGCGTGCGATGCAGAATCTTGCAGGTGACCGAGTTGAAAAAGGTCTCTGCCAGTTCAGGCTGGTGGTGGTTGACGAGCAGCCCGATGTAGTGGAACTTGGCCTGGTGCCACACCTCCATGGGCTGGCTGCCTGCGCCAAACTCCTTCTCCAGCCGCCGCACGCATTCCTTCACCCGCAGGTCATAAAACTCGATGCGCTCGCGCTGCGCCCGCTGCTGGCCCAGCCAGTCAGCGGTTTCAAAACGGTGCTTGGCACGGGCCGATTCCGTGCGGAACAGGCGGTAATGGCGGTTAAAACCGTCCATCATCGCCTTGGCGATGGCATAGGCCAGCGGTGAGTCAAGCCGTTGGGGAAACATGGCTTCGCCAGTGGGAGCTGATCGCCGGATAACCCTGGGCCTGCTCGGGTGCGTCAACCCCGGCGCGTGGCGGCTACACCTGCAATAGCCGCACGGTAAAGAGCGTCCAGGCCTTCGGTGCTGTCTACCGTCATGTGCAGGTTGTTGATGAGCCCGTCCTTCAGGCCATAGCACCAGCCGTGCAGAGTCACTTTCTGGCCTCGACCCCAGGCGTCCAGCATCACCGTGGTCTGTGCGATGTTGACCACCTGTTCGATGGCGTTGAGTTCGCACAGCACATCGTGGCGCCACTGCGGCTCCACCGAGGCGATCAGGTCACGATGGCGATCACGCACGTCGGTCACATGGCGAATCCAGTTGTCCGCCAGCCCCACGCGAATGCCTTCGAGTGCAGCCAGTACACCGCCACAGCCGTAGTGACCCACCACCATCAGGTGCTCCACCTTGAGTTGATCCACCGCGTATTGGATGGTGGACAGGCAATTCAGATCCGTTGGCACCACCACGTTGGCCACGTTGCGGTGCACAAACACCTCTCCGGGCTCCAACCCGGTGATCTGGTTGGCTGGCACCCGGCTGTCGGAACACCCCACCCACATGTACTTGGGCTTTTGCTGCGCCAGCAAGCTGGTGAAAAAGCCGGGCCGTTCACGCTCCATCTGAGCCGCCCAGGCGCGGTTGTGTACAAACAGGTCGTCGATGGATGTGGGCATGGTGTCCTCAGGTCAGGTTCAATGGTGGTCAGCAGGTTTCGGCAAACAGCTCGCGGCCAATCAGCATGCGGCGGATTTCGCTGGTACCGGCACCAATCTCGTACAGCTTGGCATCACGCCAGAGGCGGCCCAGGGGGTACTCGTTGATGTAGCCGTTGCCACCAAAAATCTGCACGCCCTCACCCGCCATCCAGGTGGCCTTTTCGGCGCACCACAAAATGACGCTGGCGCAGTCCTTGCGCACTTGGCGAACATGGTCCGTACCCAGCATGTCCAGATTCTTGGCCACGGTGTAGGCGAACGAACGTCCGGCTTGCAGCACGGTGTACATGTCAGCGACCTTGCCCTGGATGAGCTGGAATTCACCAATGCTCTGGCCGAACTGTTTGCGGTCGTGAATATAGGGGATGACGTTGTCCATCACCGACTGCATGATGCCCAAAGGCCCTCCGGTCAGTACGGCGCGCTCGTAGTCAAGGCCGCTCATGAGCACCTTGGCCCCTTGGTTCACACCACCCAGCACATTGGCCGCTGGGACTTCCACGTTGTTGAACACCAACTCGCCCGTATGGCTGCCGCGCATGCCGAGCTTGTCGAGCTTTTGCGCAATGCTGAAGCCTGGCATGCCCTTTTCAATGAGGAAGGCAGTCACACCACGCGCACCCAATTCAGGCTCCGTTTTGGCGTACACCACCAAGGTGTCGGCGTCGGGACCGTTGGTGATCCACATCTTGCTGCCGTTGAGCAAGTAGTAGCCACCCTTGTCTTCGGCCTTCAGCTTCATGCTGATCACGTCCGAACCAGCGCCCGGTTCACTCATGGCCAAGGCGCCGACATGCTCACCGCTGATGAGCTTGGGCAGATACTTCTGCTTTTGGGCTTCGTTGCCGTTGCGGTTGATCTGGTTCACGCAGAGATTACTGTGAGCACCATAGGACAGCCCCACCGAAGCGCTGGCCCGAGAGATTTCCTCCATAGCCACCATGTGGGCCAGATAGCCCATCGCTGCGCCGCCGTACTGCTCGGGTACGGTAATGCCGAGCACACCCAAGTCACCCATGCGGCGCCAGAGATCCATAGGAAACTGGTCGGTCCGATCAATTTCTGCTGCACGAGGCGCAATTTCTGACTGGGCAAAGTCACGCACAGCATCGCGCAGGGCGTCGATGTCTTCGCCCAGTTGAAAGTTGAGGCCAGGAAGGTTGGATGGAAGGCTCATGGGTGTCTCCTTGTCAAAATGGATTGTTGTCAGTCGCGTAGCTGTTCTCGGCCCGATACCGCCATCAAGGTGCAGGCCATCGTGGCGACCAGCTTTTCTTGCTCGCCTTGCAAGGCAAAGGCGCGGCCTTCGCACACAGTGATCGTGCGCCCTGGTTTGAGCACACGTCCCTCCATGCGAAAGCGCTCCCCGGCAGAAGGCGCCAGCAAATTGATTTTGAATTCAATGGTGAGGACGGCAGCGTCTTCTGGCATCAAGGTCAAGCCGGCGTACCCGCAAGCGGAATCGAGCGCTGTGGCAACAACCCCTGCATGCAAAAAACCATGCTGTTGCGTCAGACCTTCGGCCCAGTCAAGAGCGATATCAACGACTCCAGGCTCAACCAACTGAAGGGAGGCTCCCAAGGTTGCCATCACCCCTTGCTTGCGAAAGCTCTCTTCCACTCGCGCTTTGTACGCGAGATGCTTGGGCTGAAAAGCGTTAGCTGTCACGGCACCCCCAAAAAATTGACGTTTACGTAAACGTCAATTATGGATCATTTTTGCTTTTCTGACTTTGCCAGTAGGGTGCGCGCTTCTTTTTCGTGCTCTCGCACCTCTTCCAAGTTGGCCTGTAGATCGGCCAACTGCGCTTCCAGCTGCTTGCGGTGCACCGTCAATACATCCAGAAACTTGCGAAGCTGCACGCCGGTGTCTCGCGGGCTGTCGTACAGGTCAATGATTTCCTTGGCCTCAGTCAGGGAGAGGCCCAAGCGCTTGGCGCGCAGCGTCAGCCGCAGTCGGGTTCTATCTCGGGGGCTATAGATACGATTTCTCCCCCCCGCGCCCGTGCGCTCTGGCTGTAACAGCCCCATGTCCTCATAGAAGCGAATAGCCCGCGTTGTCAGATCAAACTCTTTGGCAAGATCGCCAATTGTGTATGTGGTCGCCATGAAAAAGGGAAGCCCAAAGGAAGTTCGAAAAAGACCGAATCCGCTATGACCTTTACGTCAACGTTAATCGTACAGCAATGACGGTACTGTGCTTCCTCGACTTCGGAGCTTGGGAAAAGCTCAGACCGAAGAAGACGAGAAACTAGGGGAGGAGGCACATGTGGGTACAGAGGCTCTGAGATCACGAACTGAAGGATATACAGACATCCGGAAGCGGACCCCCTAGGGGCTGTTGAGAATCAAGCACAACGGCTCGGAGGGCTGTGATGCAATAGGC
>NZ_CAXIAK010000084.1:0-15232 GCF_964021665.1 uncultured Acidovorax sp. | reverse complement strand
GCACCAAAGTCGGCCAGCACCTGGCCGCACAGCGGGCCTGCAAACACGCGCGAGAGGGCGAGCACGCGCACGCCTTCAAGCGGGAAGTCCATGCCCTCAGGCAGTGATGGGGTGGGAGAGGTTTGCTGGGTCATGGCTGAGTCTCTTCATTGCCAGTGCGCGGTGCATTGATCTGGCGCAGGCGTACAAAATCGGCCGGGCGCTTTTCCAGAAATGCGCCAATGCCTTCGCGGGATTCTTCGGTGGCTTGCGACTGCACCATGAGCTGAGCTTCCAGCTCCAACTGGTCGTCCAGCGGCTGGATGTAGGCACTGCGGCACAGCGCCTTGATACGGCCCATGGCCACATCGGGGCCAGTGGCCACCTGCGCGGCCAGCGCCAGCGCCTGGGTGAGGGCCTCGCCGGGTTCTGCCAAACGATTGACGGGGCCGAGCGCGTGCAGCCGCTCGCCCGAAATGCGCTCGCCCGTCAGGCACAGTTCGGTCAGCACCTGGCGCGACACGAACTCGGCCAGGAAGGCCGTGGCGCCACCATCGGGCGTGAGCCCAACCTTCACGTACGCGACCGAGAACACGGCGTTGCGTGCTGCCACCAGCATGTCGCAAGCCAGCGCCAGCGACAGGCCGGCACCGGCAGCAGCGCCCTCCACTGCGGCAATCACCGGCTTGCGGCAATCGCGCACGGTGCGGATCAGGTCGTGCAGGCCTTCGAGCTTGGCGCGGCGCTCTTCAATGGGCAGCTCGCGCCGCTTGGCCAACTGGCGCAGGTCGCCGCCCGCGCAAAAGTGCCCGCCCTCGCCCGTGAGCACGATGGCACCCACGGTAGGGTCGGCCTCGGCCTGCGCCAAGGCCTCGGTCAGCGCCGCGTAGAACGCGGGCGACAGTGCATTGCGCGCCGCAGGGTTGTTGTTGGAGAGCACAAGCACCGCGCCCTCGCGGCGTTGCAGCAGAGGCAGTGGCTGCTCCATGGCTTCAGCTCCGACCAAGTTCAATGAAGCGCGCCAGGTGGTGGTCTTCATCGCCAAACTGGTGGTCCACCATGACCAGGCGCTTGGCGTAGTGCGACAAGGGCAGCTCCCACGTCATGCCGATTCCGCCGTGCAGCTGGATACTTTCTTCAGCCACCAGCGCCCCAATGCGACCCATGGTGACCTTGGCGGCCGACAGTGCGCGCTCGCGCTCAGCGCGGTCGGTGCTGTCCATCGCGGCGGCGGCGTTGATGACGGCAGAGCGGGCCTGCTCCACTTCGAGCAGCAAGTCGGCCATGCGGTGCTGCAGGGCCTGGAAGCTGCCAATCGGCACGCCAAACTGTTTGCGCGTTTGCAGGTATTCCAGCGTGTGCTTCTTGGCCACATCCATGGCGCCCAGTGCTTCGGCACACACGGCCAGAATGCCCCAGCCCACGGCGTGTTCCAGCGTGGCAAAGCCCTGCCCTTCCGCGCCCAGCAGCGCGCCCGCGCCGACTTGCACGTTCTGCAGCGTGACTTCGGCCACGCGGCCACCGTCGATGCGGCCCATGCCGCGGCGGCTCAGGCCTGCGGCATCGGCGGGCACCAGGAACAACGAGATGCCGTTTTCATCGTCCACAGCGCCCGAGGTGCGGGCACTGACCAGCAGCAACTGCGCCTGGTCGCCATGCAGCACCACGGCCTTGTGGCCAGTGAGCTGCCAGCCATCGCCATTGCGCACTGCGCGGGTGGTCACGCGGTTCAATGCGTAATGTGCGCCGGGCTCTTCATGCGCCAGTGCGGCCACGGCGCTACCGTCGATGAGGCTGGCGATGTGTTCCTTTTGCGCAGCGCTGCCCGCCAAGCCCAGCGCCCGGCCCACCACCAGCGCGCCCAAAAAGGGCTCCACCACCAGGCCGCCGCCCAGGGCTTCAAACACCACAGCCACATCAAAGCCTGCGCCGCCAAAGCCGCCATCGGCTTCAGGGAACAGCGCGCCAATCGCGCCCAGCTCGGCAAAACGGGACCACAGGGCGGGGTCCATGCCGTTGTCGCCGTAGGCAATGTGGTTGCGGGTTTCGATGCCGTACTGCTCGGCCACGAAGCGGTTCAGGGTGTCCGCCAGCATGCGGCGGTCTTCGGTATGTTCAAAGTTCATCGCGGCAACCTCACAGGCCCAAGATCATTTTTGAAATGATGTTCTTCTGGATTTCATTGGAGCCGCCAAAGATCGACAGCTTGCGGTAGTTGAAGTAGTTGGCGGCAGCCGTGGCAGCCTCTTTCGGGCCCACGGGTTCGTCGGCATAGCCTTCGTACTGGGCTTCTTCAATGAAGGGCAGCGCGTACGGGCCCACAGCGCGGCGCATCAGCGACAAAATTTCCTGGCGAATCTCGGTGCCGCGGATCTTGAGCATGGAGCTTTCAGCCCCCGGCACTCCGCCACCCGCCACGGCGGCAATCACGCGCAGGTTGGTGGTCTTCATGTTCTCCAGGTCAATCTCGACCTGGGCCATGCGGGCGGCAAACAGCGGGTCTTGATCCAGCGGCTTGCCGTTTTTCATGACCTTGGCGGCAATCACCTTGAGCTTGGCCAGCGCGGCAATGCAAAAGCCCACGCCGGCAATGCCCGTGCGTTCGTAGGTCAGCAGGTACTTGGCGTACGTCCAGCCCTTGTTTTCCTCGCCCACCAGGTTTTCCACGGGCACCTTCACGTCGGTGAAGAACACTTCGTTGACTTCACGATCGCCATCCAGTGTGCGGATAGGGCGCAACTCCACGCCGGGCGACTTCATGTCCACCAACAAGAAGCTGATGCCCGACTGGGCCTTGGCCTCGCGGTCGGTGCGCACCAGGCAGAAGATCATGTTGGCGTGCTGGCCCTGGGTGGTCCAGGTCTTCTGGCCATTGACGACGTAGTGGTCGCCCTGGCGGACGGCCGTGGTCTTCACCGAAGCCAGGTCCGAGCCCGCGCCGGGTTCGGAATAACCCTGGCACCACCAGTCTTCACCACTCAGGATGCGCGGCAGCCAGTATTTCTTCTGCGCCTCGTTGCCAAACTTGATGAGCACCGGGCCCAGCATGTTCACGCCAAAGGGCACGATGCGCGGGCCACCGGCCAGGGCGCATTCGGTGTCGAAGATGAACTTCTCGACCGCGCCCCAGCCGGGGCCGCCGTATTCCTCGGGCCAGTGGTTGGCCAGCCAGCCGCGTTCGTTCAGGATGGCGTGCCACTCGTCCTGGTCGGCCTTGGTCAGGCGCTGGCCAGCCTTGACTTTGTTAGCGATGCGTGCGGGCAGCTTGTCTTTCAGGAAAGCCTGCACCTCGGCGCGGAAGGCTTCTTCTTCAGGGGTGAAATTCAGGTCCATGTCGGTCGTCTGCTTCAGGAAAAAGTTGCGTTGTGTGGATCAGAAAATCTCGAACAGGCCAGCCGCGCCTTGGCCGCCGCCGATGCACATGGTCACCACGGCCCACTTCACGGAAGGGTCCTTGGCCTTGCGGCGCTGGCCTTCGAGCAGGATGTGACCGGCCAGGCGTGCGCCCGTCATGCCAAAGGGGTGGCCGATGGAGATGGCGCCGCCGTTGACGTTGAGCCGCTCCATCGGAATACCGAGCTGGCGCTGGCAGTACAGGGCTTGCGAGGCAAAGGCTTCGTTCAGCTCCCAAAGGGCGATGTCTTCGACCTTGAGGCCCGCGCGCTCCAGCAGGCGGGGCACGGCGAACACGGGGCCAATGCCCATCTCGTCGGGCTCGCAGCCCGCCACGGCAAAGCCACGGAAAGCGCCCAGGGCCTGCAGGCCACGGCGCTCGGCCTCTTTCGCTTCCATCATCACGCAGGCGGCCGAGCCGTCTGACAACTGCGAGGCATTGCCCGCCGTGACGAACTTGCCCGCGCCCTTCACGGGCTCCAGCTTGGCCAGGCCCTCCAGCGTGGTGCTGGGGCGGTTGCAGTTGTCCATGGTGGCCACCACCTCGCGGTAGGTCACCTCGCCGGTGTCCTTGTTCTTCTCGGCCATGGTGGTTTTGCAGGGCACGATTTCGTTGTCGAACACGCCGCTGGCCTGCGCGGCCGCCGTGCGCTGCTGGCTTTGCAGCGAGAAAGCGTCCTGGTCTTCCCGCGTGATGCCGTAGCGCTGGGCCACCACATCGGCGGTGTCGATCATTTCCATGAACAACGCGGGCTTGTGTTCCACCAGCCAGGGGTCCAGGTGCGATGCACCGCTGCGGCCTGCGGGGTTCATCAGCGAAATGCTTTCCACACCACCCGCCACCATGGCCGGCACGCCTTCAAGCACGATGCGCCCGGCGGCCACGGCAATGGCCTGCAGGCCCGAGGAGCAGAAACGATTGATGACCGTGCCCCCCACGGTGACGGGCAGGCCTGCGCGCAGCGCCGTCTGGCGGCCAATGTTGCGGCCGGTGGTGCCCTCAGGGTAGCCGCAGCCCCAGATCAAGTCTTCGATCAGGCCGGGGTCAATGCCGGCGCGCTGCACGGCAGCCTGCACCGAGAAGGCACCCAGCTGGGCGCCGGGGGTTTGGTTGAATTCGCCGCGGTGCGACTTGGCCAGCGGGGTACGGGCGGTGGAAACGATGACAGCTTCGCGCATGGCGGGCTCCTGGGTGTGTGAGAGTGCTTTGTTTTTGATAGCTGCTAGCGCTTGATTCACGGGGTTATCAACATGAAAACCCTTTGAAATCATTGAAATACAAGCGCTGGCAGCTCCTGTTTTTGATGACCGCTGGGGCGATCAAGCCGCCTTGTTCAGGCTGTCGAAGTTGCGGCCTTCGGCCACCAGTTGTTCCAGCAGCGGCGCGGGCTTCCAGAACAGCGGGTCTTCCTTGGCAAAGGCCTCGATGTCGGCCAGCACCTTGGGCAGGCCCGTCATGTCGGCCCACTTCATGGGGCCCCCACGGTGGCGCGGGAAGCCGTAGCCCGCGACGAAGGTCACGTCCACATCCAGCGGGCGCAGGGCAATGCCTTCGGCCACCACCTTGGCACCTTCATTCACCATGGCCGCCATGTAGCGGCGCATGATGTCGTCGGCACTGAAGCTGCGCGGCGTGATGCCTTTCTTGGCGCGCTCGGCATCCACAATGGCCAGCACTTCCGGGTCGGGCTGGCCTACGCGGGCGCCTTCGGGGTAGAGGTAAAAACCGCGCCCGGTCTTCTGGCCAAACCAGCCGCGTTCGCAGATGCGGTCGGCAATCTCCACGTACCGGGCCTTGGGGTCGCGCGTGGCGGCGCGGCGCTTGCGCGTGGCCCAGCCAATGTCTCCACCGGCCAGGTCCGTCACCTGGAACGGGCCCATGGCAAAGCCAAAGCCGCGCACGGCCGCGTCGATTTCGTAAGGGCTGGCGCCGTCTTCCATGAGGTAGTCAGCCGCCTGCTTGTACACGGCCAGGATGCGGTTGCCGATGAAACCGTCGCACACACCGGCGCGCACGGGCACCTTCTTGAGCTTCTTGGCCAGCTCGAACGCCGTGGCCACCACGTCGGCCGCCACCTTGGCGGGCACCACGATCTCCAGCAGCTTCATGATGTTGGCGGGGCTGAAGAAGTGCAGGCCAATCACGTCCTGCGGGCGGCTGGTGGATGCAGCGATGGCGTCGATGTCAAGGTAGGACGTGTTGGTGGCCAGCACGGCACCGGGCTTGCACACGCGGTCCAGCTCGCGGAACACGGCCTTCTTGACCTCAATGTCTTCAAACACGGCTTCGATCACCAGGTCCACCTGGGCGATGTCGGCGTAGTTGGTGCTGCCGATGTATCGCGCCATCACGGCGGCCTTGGCGGCTTCAGTCATGCGGCCCTTGGCTACCAGGCCGTTGTAGACCTTTTCCACGTTGGCGCGGCCACGGGCGATCGACTCGGCATCGCGCTCAATCATGGTCACCGGCAGGCCGGCATCCAGCGCGGCCACGGCAATGCCCGCGCCCATGGTGCCGCCACCGATCACGGCAACACTGGCCACGGGGCGCGGCTGCGCGGCCTGGGCTTCGGGCACCTTGGCCACTTCACGCTCGGCAAAGAAGGCGTGGATGAGACCGGCGCGTTGCGGGCTGTCCAGGCATTCGATGAACAGCGCACGCTCACGGGCCAGGCCTTCGTCAAACGGCAGTTGCACGGCGGCTTGCACGCATTCGATGATCTTGAGGGGCGAGAACAGGCCGCGCGCTTTCTTCGCGGTCTCGGCCTTTTGCTCTTCCAGCCAGGCCAGCGCAGCCTGAGGTTCGGCAATCGCCAGGTCGCGGGTGCGGCGCACGGGGGCCTTGGCGGCGAGCAGTTCTCGCACATAGGCCAGGCCTGCGGCCTGCGCGTCGGCGCCTTCAACCAATTTGTCCACCAGACCGGCCTGCAATGCCGCCTGGGCCTTGAGGTGCTGACCGCTGAGCATCATGGCCGTGGCCGCCTGCACGCCCATCAGGCGCGGTGCGCGCTGCGTGCCGCCCGAGCCGGGCAGCAGGCCCAGGTTCACTTCGGGCAAGCCCACCGTGGCGGCGGGCAATGCCAGGCGGTAGTGGGCCGACAGGGCCACTTCCAGCCCACCGCCCAGGGCGGCGCCGTGCAGCACGGCCACGACGGGCTTGTCCGAGCCTTCGATGGCGCGGCAGACCTCCGGCAGCGCCGGGGGCACGGGCGGCTTGCCAAATTCGCGAATGTCGGCCCCGGCAATGAAGGCCTTGCCTGCGCCCACCAGCAGCACGGCGGCCACGGCCGCGTCGGCCTGCGCCTGTTGCATGGCGGCCAGCAGGCCCTGGCGCACGGCAGCGCCGAGGGCGTTGACCGGTGGGTTGTCGATGGTGACCACCAGCACGTCACCATGCAAGGCGGTGGTAACAACGGAAGAGGCGGAAGCGGCAGCGCCCATGCGGGGAGTCTCCTGGTCAGTGGCTGTTGATGACCGGGTGATTGTTGATGCGCGAAACTATCTTGACAATTACATAGTCCATTGACAGACTGTCAAAACGCTTTTGACAAAAGCGGCGCATGGCCTCATCACACCACCTTTGTTATGGAACTCACTTCGCTCACCGTGCTGGTGGACATCCTGGACGCCGGCAACCTGAGCCAGGCGGCCCGCAACCTGAAAATGACGCGGGCCAACGTGAGCTACCACCTGCACCAGTTGGAAAAGTCGGTCGGCGTGCAACTGGTGCGCCGCACCACGCGCCGGGTGGAGCCGACCGAAGTGGGCCTGCGCCTGTACGCGCATGGCCGCGCCATTCAAAACGAGATGCTGGCCGCGCGCGAAACCATTGCCACGCTGGGCCAAGGGCTACAGGGCCGCGTGGGCCTGAGCGTGCCCAGCGGTTACGGGCAAATGGTGATGTCGGACTGGCTGATCGACTTCAAGCGCCTGTACCCCGGCATCGTGCTGGATGTGCGCTTTGAAAACCGGGTGGACGACCTGATCCGCGACGAAGTGGACATTGCCATCCGCGTGATGCCCGAGCCCCCGCCCACGCTGGTGGCACGCGACCTGGGCAGCGTGCGCTACATCGCCTGCGCATCGCGCGCCTATGCCGAGGCGCAGGGCCTGCCGCAAACCTTCGAGGCGCTGCGGGCCGCGCCGGTGATCACCTCGGGCGTGGTGGGCAAGCAGCTGCGCCTGCGGGGCTACCAGGGCGAGTTGCGCCAGGAAGTGATGCTGGAGCCGACCATCATCTCCGAGCACTTTCCGTTTCTGCGCCAGGGCATTCTGGCCGGGCTGGGCGTGGGCCTGGTGCCCGACTATGTGGTGCAAGACGCCGTGACCAGCGGCGAGGTGCTGACCACGCTGGACGAATGGCGCCTGAGCATTTTCGGCACACAGATGTTCATGCTCTACATGCCCGACCGGCACCAGACGCGCGCGGTGCGCACCTGCATCGACTACCTGCTGGGGCGAGCGCTGCCCACGCAGGCGTGATTCCAGCATCACATACAAAAATAGCCTCCAGCGCTTGATAGATAAGCGCCAGAAGCTATGTTTTTGATAGCAAACCTCTACCCACAAACATGGGCAGAGGTAGCTATTGAGATCAGAAAGCGTACCGGGTGTGCGTTTTCACGCCCCCTCAGATGCGCCCTTCTTCCACCGCATGGCACGCAATGCGGATGCCGCCCAGCGTGAGCAGTTGGGGCCGCTCGGTGCGGCAGCGCTCGTTCACATGCGGGCAGCGCGGGTTGAAGGCGCAGCCCGGTGGCGGGTTGAGCGGGTTGGGCACCTCGCCCTGCACGGGGGTGCGCGCCTTGCCGGTGTCGTGCATCTTGGGGATGGCATCGAGCAGCATGCGCGTGTAGGGGTGGCGCGGCGTGTCAAACAGCGTGTGCTTGTCGGCCAGTTCCACCAGGCGGCCCAGGTACATCACGCCCACCTGGTCGCTCACGTGGCGCACCACGGCCAGGTTGTGGCTGATGAACAGGTAGGTGAGCTGCCGCTCGCGCTGCAGGTCCTTCATGATGTTGAGCACCTGCGCCTGCACCGACACGTCGAGCGCGCTGGTGGGCTCGTCGCACACCAGAAACTCGGGCTCGGTCGCCAGGGCGCGCGCAATCGAGATGCGCTGGCGCTGGCCGCCCGAGAACTGGTGCGGGTACTTCACCATGTCGAGCGGCGACAGGCCCACCGACTGCAGCAACTCGCCCACACGCTGCTTGAGCTGGGCCTTGTCGGTGATGAGGCCATGCTCTTTGAGCGGCTCACCAATGATGTCTTCCACCAGCCAACGCGGGTTCAGGCTGGCGTAGGGGTCCTGGAAGATCATCTGGATGCGGCGGCGCATGGCCTTGGCGTTGCTGCCCTTGAAGGCGGCGTGGGCGTCTTGCCCGTCAAAAGTCAGGCCACCGCGCGTGGGGTCATACAGGCCCACCAGCAGGCGGGCCACGGTGCTCTTGCCGCAACCGGATTCGCCCACCAGGGCCAGCGTCTTGCCCTTCTCGATTTCAAAGCTCACACCATCCACAGCGTGCAGCAGCGTGCGGGGCTTGCCCTCCAGCACGCGGTTGAGCCAGGGGGCAGATACGTCGAAGGTCTTGGCCAGGTCGTGCGCCTGCACCAGGGGCTTGTGTGTGGAATTCACGGCGCTGCTCATGCGGCCACCTTGGCGTTGTCAGCAGCGTGTAGCCAGCAGGCGGCGCGGGTGTTTCCGGCACTCATCAGGTCGGGGCGGTCGGTCATGCAGCGGTCAAATTTCTGTGGGCAGCGCGGGTTGTAGGCGCAGCCCTGGGGAATGGCGTTCAGGCGCGGCATGGCGCCATCGATCTGGTTCAGGCGCTCGCGGTCTTGCTCCATGTCGGGGATGGAGGCCATGAGGCCGGCGGTGTAGGGGTGCGAGGGCTGGTTGATCACATCGTGCACCGGACCAATCTCGGCCACACGGCCGGCGTACAGCACGGCCACGCGGTCGCAGGTTTCGGCAATCACGCCCATGTCGTGCGTGATGAGCATGACGGCGGCGCCGCGCGATTTGCAGATGTTTTTCAGCAGCGTGATGATCTGTGCCTGGATGGACACATCCAGCGCCGTGGTGGGCTCGTCGGCCACGATCAGCTTGGGCTCGGCCGCCAGGGCCAGGGCAATCACCACGCGCTGGCGCATGCCGCCCGAGAACTGGTGCGGGTAGTGGTCAATGCGCTCTTCGGCCGCCGGAATGCCGGTGTCCTTGAGCAGCTGGATGGCGCGCTGGCGGGCTTCGGCCGCGTTCACGGGCAGGTGGGCCAGGATGGTTTCCGTCAACTGGCGGCCCACTGTGTACAGCGGGTTCAGCGAGGTCAGCGGGTCCTGAAAAATCGCACCGATGCGGCGGCCACGGATGTGGCGCATTTCTTCGTCGCCCAGGTTGTCGATGCGCTGGCCTTCGAGCAGGATCTGGCCCGAGGCCACACGGCCTGGAGGTTCGAGCAGGCCGATGATGGCCGCGCCGGTGAGCGACTTGCCCGCGCCCGATTCACCCACCACGCCCAGGATCTCGCCGGGTGCGATGGAGAAAGAGATGTCGTCCAGGGCGCGCAGGGTGCCGCGACGGCCTGGAAATTCGACGACGAGGTTTTTGACTTCTAGAAGGCTCATGGGAGTATCGATTTTTGTTCTTGTGATGGCTTAGCGAAGGCGCGGGTTCAGGGCATCACGCAGCCAGTCGCCCAGCAGGTTCACAGAAAGCGCAATCAGCACCAGCATGACGCCGGGGAACACGGTAATCCACCATTCGCCCGAGAACAGGTAGTCGTTACCAATGCGGATCAGGGTGCCCAGCGAGGGCGATGTGGGAGGTGCGCCCACCCCCAGGAAGGACAGCGTGGCCTCGGTGATGATGGCCGTGGCCACCTGGATGGTGGCCAGCACCATGACGGGGCCCAGCACATTGGGCAGCACATGCTTGCGCATGATGCGCAGCGGCGAGACACCGGTGACGCGGGCTGCCTGCACATATTCCTTGTTGCGCTCCACCAGCGTGGAGCCGCGCACGGTGCGCGCGTACTGCACCCAGCCGGTGAGCGAAATCGAGATGATGAGCACGCCAAATGCCAGCGACTCGTGCGCGTTGGGGAACAAGGCCCGGCCCACACCAGCGATCAACAGAGCCACCAGGATGGCTGGGAACGACAGCATCACGTCGCACAGGCGCATCAGCACGGCATCGATCCAGCCGCCCCGAAAGCCGGCCAGCAGGCCCAGGCCCACGCCCACAACCACCGAGAGCAGCACCGACGCCAGGCCCACCACCAGCGAGATGCGGGCGCCGTAGATCAGTGCAGAAAGAATGTCACGGCCCTGGTCGTCCGTGCCGAGCAGATATTTGGTGGTGCCATGCTCGCTCCAGGCGGGTGGCAGGCGCGCATCGCTCAATTCGAGCGTGGCCAGGTCAAAGGGGTTGTGCGGTGCCACCCAGCCGGCAAAGATCGAGCAGAACACGCACACCAGTGCAATCAAGGCCGCCACCATCGCCATGGGCGAGGTGCGGAAGCTGTAGCCAACGTCGCTGTCGAGCCAGCGGGCAAGTGTTTTTTTCATCGTAAGAACCAGAGGCATCCGCCAGCGCACCAGGCTTGTGGCCTTCGTGCGCTGCGGTCAACAGAAAAAGCGAAACGGGAAACAGCGTGGAATCAGGGCAGGCTGATCCACTTGAAGTACATGAAGTTGTCGGCCAGCTGCACGAGCTTGACCTTCTTGTTCACGCCCCAGGCCAGTGCTTGCTGGTGCAGTGGGATGTGGCCCACATCGGCGGCATGCAGGTCAAACGCTTCCTTGATGTAGGCGTTGCGCTTGTTCTTGTCCGTCTCGGCCTGGACCTTGAGGGTCAGCTCGTCCACCTTGGGGTTGCAATATGCCCCTAGGTTGAACTGGCCTGCGCCCTTGTCGTCCACGCAGCGCATGATGGCATTCATGACGTTGTGCGCGTCGTAGGTCGCGGGGGTCCAGCCCAGCATGTAGAAGCTGGTGTCGCGGCGCAGCACCTTGGGGAAGTACGTGCCCTTGGTTTCGGCCTGCAGGTTGATCTTGACATTGATGCGCGAGAGGTTGGCCGCTACCGTCTGGCAGATGCGCCCGTCGTTCACGTAACGGTCGTTGGGGCAGTTCATCGACACTTCAAAGCCGTTGGGGTAGCCGGCCTCAGCCATCAGCTTCTTGGCTGCTTCCACGTCGTAGGGCAGTCGCTTCATCTCAGGCTGGAAGCCGTTGATGCCAGGGCCCACCAGTTGCGCGGAGGGGTTGGAAGCACCGCGCATCACGGTCTTCTTGATGCCTTCAATGTCGATGGCCTGATAGAAGGCCTGGCGCACGCGCTTGTCCTTGAAGGGGTTCTTGCCCTTGACGTTGGAATACAGCAGCTCATCGCGCTTTTGGTCCATGCCCAGGAAGATGGTGCGCAGCTCAGGGCCGGTGATGGCGCGGGTGTTGGCGCTGCTGTTGACACGGTCAATGTCCTGAACGGGCACGGGCTCCATCACGTCCACTTCGCCCGAAAGCAAGGCCGCCACGCGGGTGGCATCGTTGCCGATGGGGGTGAACACCACCTCGGTCACGTTGCCTTCGATCTTGCCCCAGTAAGAGCCGTTGCGCGTGAACACGGGGCGCACGTTGGGCTGGCGCTCGCGCACACGGAAGGGGCCGGTGCCATTGGCCTTGAACGATGCCGTGTTCTCCACCCCCTTGCGGCGGTCCACAGGCACGGTGGCCTGGTTGGTCTCGCACCACTTCTTGCTCATGATGTACACGAGCGAGAGCACGTCGGGCAGGATGGGGAAAGGCGTCTTGGTTTCAATCTCGACGGTATGGCTGTCGATCTTGCGCACTTCCTTGAAGTCGTTGGTGTAGCTCTTCATGTCCGAGCCTTCGACCTGGGTGCGGGCCAGGCTGAACACCACGTCATCGGCGGTGAAGGGAGTGCCGTCGTGGAATTGCACGCCCTTGCGCAGCTCAAAGCGCCACACCGTGGGCGATGTCTGCTTCCAGCTGGTAGCCAGCATGGGGGTGAGGCTCAGGTCCTTGTTGCGGCCCACCAGGGGTTCGTAGACGTTGCCCGTCACGCTCAGCTGCAAGGTCTCGTTGAGCGAGTGCGGGTCCATCGACAAGGCGTCGCCCTGGTTGGCGATGCGCACAGTCTGCGCGCTGGCTACAACGCCGACTGCAGACAGGGCAACAAACAATGCTGTCGCGGCCATTTTCCGTTCGATCTTCATGCGGTTCTCCTGGGAGGGGTGGGGAATTGCGGGTGTGCCCATCATCGTCAAACGGGTTGCGTCAAGGCGTGGGCAGCGGCATGGCCTGCTCGATCAGGCTCGCATGCAAGGCCGAGCCCAGCGGCAGGATGTCGTCATTGAAGTCGTAGCGGCTGTTGTGCAACGCACTGCCGCTGGAGCCGGTGCCCTGCCCTATGCGCAGGTAGGCGCCAGGCTTGGTCTGCAGCATGAAAGAGAAGTCCTCTGCGCCCATGCTGGGCTCCAGGTCGCGCACCACATGGTCCGCCCCCACCAGAGATTCAGCCACATCGCCAGCAAACAGCGCTTCACTTTCGGTGTTGATGGTGGCGGGGTAAATGCGCTCGTAATGCACCGTGGCGGTGGCGCCAAAGCCCAGGGCAATGGCGTTGCACAGATCTTTAAGGCGGTTCTCCACCATCTCCTGCACGAGGGGATCGAACGTGCGCACGGTGCCCACCAGCGTGGCCGACCCGGGCAGCACACTGAAGGCCCCCAGATCGCCAGCCTTCATCGCGCACAGGCTGATGACTGCGCTCTCAATCGGGCGCACGTTGCGCGAGACGATGCTCTGCGCCGCCGTGATGATGTGGGCTGCCACCAGCACCACGTCCACCGTCTGGTAGGCGTGTGCGCCATGGCCGCCACGGCCTGTGATCTCGATGGTGATGCGGTCTGCCGCGGCCATCATCGGGCCGGGGTTGATGCCGATCGTGCCCGGCTTCATGGCGGGCCAGTTGTGCATGGCGTAGATGGACTGCACCGGAAAGCGTTCAAACAGTCCGTCTTCCATCATTACCCGCGCACCAGCAAAGCCTTCCTCGCCTGGCTGAAATACGAGCACGGCCGTGCCGTCGAAGTTACGCGTTTGCGCAAGGTAACGCGCCGCTCCCACCAGCATGGCCGTGTGCCCGTCGTGGCCGCAACCGTGCATCAGTCCGGGCTTGCAAGACTTCCAGGAAAAGTCGTTGTGCTCCGTCAGCGGAAGCGCATCCATGTCAGCCCGCAGGCCCACCATGGCGCCGCTGGCCACGCTGCGCCCACGAATCACCGCCACGATGCCTGTGCGGCCAATGCCTTGGTGGATCTCATCCACACCGCAGACCTTGAGCGCCTCTACCACCCGCTTGCCGGTGTAAACCTCTTCAAAACCCAGTTCAGGATGCGCGTGCAGGTCGCGGCGCAATGCAGTCAGCTCAGGATGAAACTGGGCAATGTGGGCAAACGCCCGCCCGCCCGCTTTCAGGCGAGAGCCTTGCATCAGTGGCCCCCGGCCTTGCCCACGCGCAGGCGCGGGTCGACCACGAAGTACAGCAAGTCCACCACCAGATTGATGACCACGAAGATCAAGGCAATCAGGCACAGGTAGGCGGCCATCACAGGGATGTCAGCGAACGTCACCGCCTGGATGAACAGCAAGCCCATGCCGGGCCACTGGAACACTGTCTCGGTGATGATGGCGAATGCGATCAGACCACCCAGCTGCAGACCCGTGATCGTGAGCACCGGAACGAGCGTGTTCTTGAGGGCGTGACCAAAGTGGATGGCCCGGTTGGACAAACCACGGGCGCGGGCAAACTTGATGTAGTCGGTGCGCAGCACCTCCAGCATCTCGGCGCGCACCAGGCGCATGATGAGCGTGAGCTGAAAAATCGCCAGCGTGATGGCTGGCAGCGTGATGTGGTGCCAGCCCTTGGCCGTGAGCAGCCCTGAAGTCCACCACCCGATATGCACCACCTCGCCCCGGCCAAAGCTGGGGAACCAGCCCAGCACCACGGCAAACACCAAAATGAGCAAAATGCCGATCAAAAAGGTGGGCAGCGACACACCCAGCAGTGACAAGGTCATGAACGCCTGGCTGATGAAGGTGCCGCGCTTGAGCGCCGCATACACCCCCATGGGCACTCCGATCAATAGGGCCAGCGCTGCAGCCACCAGAGCTAGCTCCAGCGTGGCCGGAAAACGCTCGGCCATCAAGCGGGACACCTTGGCGCCCTGGCGCAGGCTCAGTCCAAACTCACCCTGCGCGGCATTCACCAGAAAGTGCCCGAACTGCACAAAAAAGGGTTTGTCGAGCCCCAGATCGGCGCGCAGGCTGCGAATCTGCTCGGGGGTGGCATCCTGCCCCAGAAAAAACACCACCGGATCACCCACATACTGAAACAGCATGAAGGCAATGAAGGCCACCGTGACCATCACCATGACCGCCTGAATCAGGCGCCGCAAAATAAAGGCAAGCATCAGAAAAGCAAAGAATGATGGACCATGCTAACAGGGAAGTTTGCGACGATGACCCATGGTTTTCGAGCGCACGACGCCGAAAACGCCCGTGCCGCTCAGCCCTCCCATGCAGGAAAGGTGCCAACCGCTTCTACCCCGCGGGCACCTGAAAAAAGAACTCTCTCGCGCCCTTGCGGGTTGGGATGGGTTTTTGGGTATTTCTTGGGTTTTTCTTGAGGTGTCCTGGAAATTGGGGTCGTTCTGAGAAAGAAAAAAACCGGATCACTATCGCTAGCGACCCGGTTTTCCCTTGGAAACCTGCGCCACTCTGTTGCCAGAGCAGCGCTTTTCCCCCACCAGTGATTAGAAGCGGTGACGAATACCCA
>NZ_CAXIAK010000083.1:0-15326 GCF_964021665.1 uncultured Acidovorax sp. | reverse complement strand
GTTCAACACAGGCGGCGTTTCTGCAGGGGCTACCGATGGCTCAGACTCGGTGAGGGCCGAAGTGAACTCCGCAAAATCGATCTCCTCTGTAACGGCGCCCCCCATGGACTCAGGGGACGAGGCGTCCGCCACAAAACCCGACTCTGCCTCTCCTTCGGGAATTTCCGTGGATTGGAAGTCCTCGTGCAGCACCTCCTCAGAGATGTCGATTACTTCGGTCAGTTCGATCGGAGCCTGAGCGGCTGGCTCCACATACGCTTCCGCTGCAGGCTCTGTAGCTTCTGCTTCTGGAGCTTGTTGACCACCAGGCACCACCAACGGAACCACCGCTCCTTGCAAGCGCAAAGCATCGGCAGATTCACGGAATGCCTGGGATTGCCATCCGCTGGCTTGGCCTGCGGCAATATCACTGGCCCAGCGATCAAATGCTTGCAGCGCATCGGACGAGAGCTGCAACAGCGGCGGGTGCATGGGCTTTTGCTCTGCCAGCCAGGCATTGAGCAGTTGCTCCATGGCCCAAGCGGCTTCGCCAAAGTCGTTCAGCCCCACCATGCGCGAACTGCCCTTGAGCGTGTGGAACGCGCGACGCAAGGTGGTCTGTTCGCTGAGGTTGCCAGGCTCCTCAGTCAAGGCTGCGATGGCCGTGGTGCCGTTGACCACTACCTCCCGTGCCTCTTCCAGGAACACTTCCAGTAACTCGTCTTCGACAGCCAGTTGCTCTTTGACTGCGAACTCGATGGGCGCTGGCGCAGGTGATACCGCTGGCGACGCTGCCTCAGCGAAGTCAAAAGAGATCTCGGGAGCCAACTGATCTTCTGGGATCGGATGTGCATCAGCGCTGTCAGAAGACATGCCGGGGAATGGCGAGAAATCTGTCGGCACGCCATCAGGCTCTTCCACCTGGAAGCGTGGCACGATCTCAGGCAACGGTTGTGCAGCTCGCTCTTCCAGCTTGGCTGGAGCTTCCTCTTGGGCGTCGGAGGCACACGAACGCCCCTTGGCAGTGAGAATGCGCAGCTCACCTGCATCTTCGTCATAAACGAAGAGCTTGCGCGCCATGGCACGCTGGTAGTTGAGCATGTCAATCAGGAAGCCCAACGCACCCAGATTGCTGCCCAGCTTTTCGAATGCGCCGGGCTTGTCTGCGTCAGAAATCTCATTGATGAGCAGACGCTCCACGGTGTCGCGCATGCGCAGCACCGCCAGAGATGCCTGATCCAATCCCAGCACAGACAGTACCCCACGCATTTGCGCCAAGAAGCCGGGTACGGCCACCAGCAGCGAGGTTTCTTGCGGGCTACGGAAAAACTGATCCATCGCCTTTTCGGCCTCAGCGAGGGTGGCGCGCAACTCATCCACCACGCTGCCCATCGTCTGGTTGTCGCTGACACGGCGGTACAGCTCTTCCATCCAGGCTTCCAGAGGCTCAGGCTCTGCACCCGATCCCACCGCATCCAACCGCTCGGCCAAACGGGCCGCCCGCTGGATCATCTGGTCATCTGCGGCATCCAGCTCTTCAAAGGCTGCTTGCAGATACAGCACCGACGTCGCCACTTCCATGGCCAAAGCGGCCGATGGTGGCTCACCAGTGCGGGTGATGGCGTCGAGGGTTTTGGTCAGTGCGACCGCCAAGCTCTCGCTGCCCGGATTGAGCTTGCGCAGCGAATCGCAAACCAAGCTGAATTGATCTGCAGCCGGTTTGATCTTGTTGCGATCTCCGCCCGCCAAGGCTGACCATGTCTCCGTAGCCGCTGCAATGCGCTTGCGGGCTTGTGCCAGCAGTGCGGGGTCGAAACGACCAAAACGCACCGTTTCGTAATCCACAGGCTTGAAACGGTCCAGCGCGAATGCGTCCCGCACAGCTTGCAGAGCGGGCGTGCGCGCACCATCCACGTTCTGAGCCTGAGAGCAGAAGAACAATAGGTCTTGAACCAGCCGATCTGCAACCGTTTTGTCACCCTTGGCAAGGGTGGCGTACTGCATCAGCACACGCGAGGCAACGCGTTTGACGTAGACATCTGGCGGCAGCAGGCCTTCCATGCAGGCTTCAAAGAAGCCTGCACAAATCTTCCAGAAAGCACGTACCTGGCGGTCCTGCTGGGCTGCCACGAACCCCAGGCAGGTGTCACGCATACTGCGCGCTGCCCTGCGGTCACCGATCTTCACAATCTTGAGCACAGCAGCATCAAGACGAGCTCGGGCATCTGCGCCATAAAGCAGAGGTGACGCGGTCACCTCCAGATCAGGCTCCCGGAAACGCCGCTCTACAGGCCACAGGTCTGCGGGGTGAACTCGATCCGCACCCGCAAGCGTCTGGACATCGCGGTACTGGGGAAACAAGGCCACAGGCGAGACTGACTTGCCTGCCAGCACGCCTTCCAGATATTCGATCAGAGCAAAGCTGGCACGTTCAATGATGCCCGCTGAGTCGTCTTGGCACAGCTCGGGGCGCTGCACAAATTTCTGTACCGCAGACTCCATGGCCCGCAGCACGAGAGCTGGAGGGGCCATGCCCACCATTTCCAGCGCACCGCTGGCCTGGTGCAACTGTTGCCTTGCTATGCGCAACGATCCAGCATCCAGAGATGTCAGATCGGACTCCTGAGCCTGTTCAGCCTCGCGCAAAAAACGGCGCATCGATTTGACTGCGCCACCCAGCGATTTGCGTAACTCGTCAAGCACCCAGGCCAGAGGACCCAGATCCTGGTCTCCAGGGGTCCAGTCTGCGGCCGGTGCATTGTTGACATCAATAGATGACATGGATTCGTCCCCGGCTGCAAAGAGCCAGCTGGTTGATGACTAGCGTCAGGCGATCTTGAAACGCGCCACCGATTGACGCAGTTCCTCGGCCATTTGCGACAGTTCACGAACCTGTTGCGCTGTGGTGCGGGTACCCTCACCCGTCTGCTCAGTCACCGCGAAAATGTGCTGGATGTTGTCAGCCACTTCGTTGGCCAACACAGCTTCACGCGATGTCGAAGACGAAATCTGCTCAATCAGTTCAGCAAGGCGGCGCGACACGCGGTCAATTTCAGTCAGGGCCGTACCGGCACTGTCAGACAGGCGAGCCCCCTCCACCACACCCTGCGTAGAACGCTCCATAGCGGCTACAGCGTCCTGGGTATCTGTCTGAATGGCTTTCA
This sequence comes from uncultured Acidovorax sp., assembly GCF_964021665.1. Lineage (NCBI taxonomy): Bacteria > Pseudomonadati > Pseudomonadota > Betaproteobacteria > Burkholderiales > Comamonadaceae > Acidovorax > uncultured Acidovorax sp. The sequence goes on along the minus strand of NZ_CAXIAK010000083.1, from coordinate 12,183 downwards.
CCAGTGCCGAGATCTGACGCGTAGCATCGGCAGAACGTTCAGCCAGTCGCTGCACTTCTTCGGCCACCACCGAGAAGCCGCGACCGGCTTCACCGGCAGACGCGGCCTGAATGGCAGCATTCAGAGCCAGCACGTTCGTCTGCTCGGTAATGTCGGAAATCAGCTCCGTGATTTCACCGATCTCCTGCGACGATTCGCCCAGGCGCTTGATGCGCTTGGAGGTGTCCTGAATCTGGTCACGGATGGAATTCATACCGCCGATGGCGTTCTGCACGGCCTGCAGACCGGAGTCAGCAGCTTGCAGCGATTGGCGCGCCACCGTGGCCGACTCTTGGGCTTGTGTGGACACTTCGTTAATGCGGGTCGCCATGTCAAGAACGGAGCGGCCAGTTTCACGAATCTCACGCAGCTGCTCAGTAGAAGCAGCCAGCAGTTCAGTGGAGGTAGCATCCACCTGGGCTGTCGTCTGCGCCACGCGAGTAGCCGTGTTCTGCACGCTACCCACCAGCTGGCGCAGCTCTTCCACCGTGTAGTTCACCGAGTCAGCAATGGCGCCAGTGATGTCTTCGGTCACGGTGGCTTCTTGCGTCAAGTCACCTTCAGCGACCGATTGCAGTTCGTTCATCAAACGCAAAATGGCGGCCTGGTTGGCGTCATTGACGCGCTTGGCTTCCTGCTCTTGACGCTTGGCGTCTTTTTGCTGCGCTTCAGCAGTCTTTTGGCGGTTACGGCTGTCCAGCAGCTGAACACGCGACAGGAAGAAGCCGCAAATCAACAGGAAGGCACTGGCCAGAACCAGAGCAGCCAACTGACCGGCGCCCACACCGGTTTGGGCGGACAGCTTGGTCTGGAGGGTTTCCAACTGGCGACGCAGTGGTTCGCTGTCGGCAATGATCGCGGACTGCGCTTCACGGGCAGACACCAAGCCTTGCAGATTGCCCAGAATGGCACTGGCTTGTGTACGTGTCTGCTCATACAACTTTACAAGGCCTTCAAGCTGCTCACGCGTTTGGGCGTCCTTGGTCGCAGCCAGACGCAACTCAGGGCTGCCGTCCAACATGCCTTGTGCGATTTCCTTGAACGAATTCAAGTCCTTGCCCAGCAAGAACACCGCTTCGGGGCTCACGCCTTCCATGGTCTGGAATTCGTTGGCCGATTTACCGATACGCTGGGTCAACATCACCAGCTGGCCTGCGGCAGAGATCTCGGAGGCGGGGGCATTTTGCTGCAGCTTCAGGGACGAAACCGTTTCAGCAATTTCCAGCAAGTCAGAAGACTGGCGGTTGATGGTACGCAGAGCGTCACCCACCTGGGTCAGAATCTTCTGCTGACCCATCACCACGCCTGCATTGCGCTCAGCGCGCTCCATCATCGGAGTGACCGAGTCCAGTTCAGGCTTGTAGGGTTCGCCCAAGGCAGGCACGCCCAGCTCGGCATCTCCGCTACTCAGGGCGCGGATGTTGCGCGCCAACACGCCCGAGCTTTCCACCACGTCAGGGAACGCCTGCGGGCTACCCACCAGCGCTTGCGACACCGATTTCGCCAAACGCTGCGACTGCATCAACGACTGGCCTGTAGCGGCCAATTGCTGAGCAGATTGATCTGCCTGACGCAGCACCCACGCGGCAATCACACCCAAAGCCACCACGCCCACAGCCAGCAGGGCCAGCAGGCGGCGCTGGTGCGCAGCAGCTGTGGCACTGCCCAGCACAGGCAAAGTGATCAGTTCACTGTCCACACCAACGGTGTCGTCCGAACCCGGGGCATAGGAATCGACATCACCCTGCACACTGTTCATGGGCTCGACTTGGTAGGGGTCGCGCGATGCGCCTGCATCTGGAGACTCGGCAGACAGCAAATCGCTGTTGCCCTCGGCACCTGCCTCAGCTTCTGCTGGAGCGGGTTTCCGATTGAACAGTTTTCCAAATTGATTAGCGAAAGACATGGTGCAGCCTTACAGAAAAACTCAAGCACTGATGCTCAGAAATGCGGGATGTTGGGACAAGATCTGCAAGTTCAGTTCTTGCCAGCGGACGCCTGCTGCGTCGATGTAGACGGTGCCGTAAAACGCGGGGGCTTCCTTTGCAGGATTTTCTGCCGCGACAAACGCCTCCGTCCCCCGCAATCCCGCCAAACGGTCCACCAACAAAGCGGCGTTCACTTCCAACGCCGTGTTGAGAGCCAACAAGCTAGACTCGGCGAGCATTTGCTCCGTGCGTTGCACCGGCGAGCCCAAAAGCCCAGCCAGGTCCACCACCCCTACCAAACCACCGCGCAAATTGGCAACACCCAGGAACCATGCCTGGGTGTATGGCACTGGTTGCACGACAACCCATGGAAAAATTTCGCCCGACTGCGCCAATGGCAACAGATAAGACTTGCCCGCAGCCTCTACCGCGAGCCATGACGAAACGGACAAGCCCTCAACCCTTGCCGCCTGCAATCGGCCAGCAAGACGCACTTGGAGCTCTCTGAGAGCTTCACGATTGGCCATGAACGCGCAGCAGCCTCAGTTGAGGGCGTCGATCTTGGACTGCAACTCTGCTGGATCGACCGGCTTGGTGATGTAGCCACGCGCTCCCTGGCGCATGCCCCAGACACGATCAGTTTCCTGGTTCTTGCTGGTGCACATGATGATGGGCACGTCAGCATATTGAGGATCGCGGCTGATGGCACGGGTCAGCTGAAAGCCATTTTGGCCGGGCATCACAACGTCCATCAAAATCAGATCTGGCTTTTCTTCGGCCAACCGGCGAAACGCTTCTTCAGCATTCTCAGCCGTGCGCACTTGCATGCCTTTTTTCTGAAGCAGGTCTGTCAAAAACATCAACTCAGTCTTCGAGTCGTCGACGACCAGTACTTTCTGGATGGGCATTACATCGCTCCTAGTTGGGAATTGCCGAACTGCTGCACAGCCTGCAGCAGCTGGTCTTTGGTAAAGGGTTTGGTGAGGTATTCCTGGCAGCCGACCATGCGACCACGCGCCTTGTCAAAGACACCGTCTTTGGACGAAAGCATTACCACCGGCGTGTCTGCAAAACGTGCATTGCGCTTGATGATGGCGCAGGTCTGGTAGCCATCCAGCTTGGGCATCAGGATGTCACAGAAGATCAGCTGAGGCTGATAGTCGTTCACCTTTGCCAGTGCATCGAAGCCGTCGTCAGCCAACAAGACTTCGTGCCCCCCCTGCTTCAGAAAAATCTCGGCGCTTCGGCGGATGGTGTTGCTGTCATCCACGACGAGCACCTTGAAAGATGCGCCTGTTGTAGTCAATTTATTGTCGCTCCCGATGGAAAGTGTAAATATCGCAGCAGGAGCCGCGCTTCAAATCTGCACCATCTCAAAATCTTCCTTGCGGGCTCCGCATTCCGGGCATGTCCAGTTCATAGGAACCTGGTCCCATGGCGTGTTGGGTGCGATGCCGTGTTCAGGCGAACCTGAGGCCTCGTCGTAGATCCAGCCGCATATCAAACACATCCACGTCTTAGAGTCGGTCACAGCTTAATAGGCCTTCACATAGAATGCAACGATTGTATCTAGTCATCTCTGCGGGCTGCTGCTTCTATGCCACCATTGGCGCAGGAACTGGATCATGACAATGCACACTCCCCTCCCTCCCGATACCGATGAACTGGACAGTGATCCATCGGATGAATCCAGCCCCGCCTGCATTCTGGTTTTCAACGCCAGCGACCCCAGCGGCGCTGGCGGGCTGACAGGCGACATCGCCACCATTGCCTCCGTGGGCGGCCACGCCATCGCTGTGGTGACAGGCGCCTACGCGCGGGATACAGCGCAGATCTTCGATCACTTCTGCCTGGACGACGAGGCCGTGGCTGAGCAGGCCCGCGCTGTTCTGGAGGACTTGCCCGTGCAAGCCATCAAGGTGGGCTTTGTGGGCAGCACCGAGAACATCAGCACCATTGCCGAGATCGCCACCGACTACGACGATGTGCCCGTCATCGCTTACATGCCCAACCTTTCCTGGTGGCGTGAAGAGCTGATTGACGAGTACCTGGACGCCTTCCGCGAGCTGCTGCTGCCACAGACTTCGGTGTTGGTAGGAAACCACAGCACGCTGTGGCGCTGGCTGCTTCCCGACTGGAGCAGCGACCGCAGTCCCACTGCCCGCGACATCGCCCGCGCGGCTTCCGAGATGGGCGTGCCCTACACCCTGGTCACCGGCATTCCACTGCCCGAGCAGTTTGTTGATAACGTGCTGGCCTCGCCCCAGACCATTTTGGGCAGCAACAAGTTTGAACTGTTCGATGCCACCTTCTCCGGCGCGGGCGACACCCTGTCGGCCGCGCTCACGGCCCTGGTGGGCAGCGGCAACGACCTGGGTGAGGCCACCAGCGAAGCCCTCAACTACCTCGACCGCTGCCTGGACGCCGGCTTTCGCCCTGGCATGGGCCACATCATTCCCGATCGCATGTTCTGGGCCCAGCCCGAGGACGACGAGTCCGAAGACAGCGAAGCAGATTCCCTTGACGAAACACAGGCCATTGAAGGCTTTGTAATGCCACCCCATGACACCAAGCACTGATCTCAATATTCCCCTGTTTGAACGCGCCAAGGCCCTCATCCCTGGCGGCGTGAACTCTCCCGTGCGGGCCTTCAAGGCCGTGGGCGGCACACCCCGCTTCGTCAAGCGCGCGCAAGGCGCTTACTTCTGGGACGCCAACGACCAGCGTTTCATCGACTACATCGGCTCCTGGGGCCCGATGATCCTGGGCCACGGCCACCCCGCCGTGCTCGAAGCCGTGCAAAAGGCAGCGCTTGAAGGCTTCAGCTTCGGCGCCCCCACCGAGCGCGAAGTGGAACTGGCCGAAGAAATCCTGAGCCTCGTGCCATCCATGGAGATGATCCGCCTCGTCAGCTCGGGCACCGAAGCGGGCATGAGCGCCATTCGCTTGGCCCGTGGCGCCACCGGCCGCAGCAAGTTCATCAAGTTTGAGGGCTGCTACCACGGCCATGCCGATTCGCTGCTGGTTAAAGCCGGCTCGGGCCTGGCCACCTTTGGCAACGCTACCAGCGCGGGCGTGCCGCCTGAAGTGGTGCAGCACACCCTGGTGCTCGAGTACAACAACGTTGCGCAACTGGAAGAAGCCTTTGCCCTGCACGGCAAGGAGCTGGCCTGCGTGATGATCGAACCCATTGCAGGCAACATGAACTTTGTGCGCGCCAGTGTGCCCTTCATGAAGCGCTGCCGTGAGCTGTGCACCGAATACGGCGCGCTGCTGGTGCTTGATGAAGTGATGACCGGCTTCCGCGTAGCGCTGGGCAGTGCGCAAAGCGTGTACGCCAAGAGCATCCCCGGCTTCAAGCCTGACATCACCGTGCTGGGCAAGGTGATTGGCGGTGGCATGCCGCTGGCGGCCTTTGGCGGCCCGCGCGCCATCATGGAGCACCTGGCCCCGCTGGGCGGCGTGTACCAGGCGGGCACCTTGTCGGGCAACCCGGTGGCCACGGCTTGCGGGCTGACCACGCTGCGCGAAATCAAGAAGCCCGGCTTCTTCGATGCGCTGTCGGCCTCCACCCGCTCGCTGGTCGACGGGCTGGCCCAGGCCGCCAAGGAAGAAGGCGTGCCCTTCAGCGCCGACTGCGAAGGCGGCATGTTCGGCTTCTTCCTGCTGCCCGAGCTGCCCCAGAACTACCCGGCCGTGCTCAAGACCGACAGCGCCCGCTTCAACCAGTTGTTCCACGGCCTGCTCGATCGCGGCGTGTACATCGCCCCGGCACTGTATGAAGCCGGCTTTGTCAGTGGCGCCCACACGGCCGACGACATCGCGGCCACCGTGGCGGCAGCACGCGAAGTGTTCAAAACACTATCAAAATAATAGCTACTGGCGCTTGATAGACAAGCGCTGCAGGCTTTTTTCTTTGAATCTGTAGCAGAGGCGACACCGCCTCTGCACGCTTCACACCACCGTCATCTGGCCAAGGCAGTCTTGGGTGCTTTACCCACTGCCTGAGCCATGACCGACAAACTCTCCTCCTCCCCCCACCCCATCCGCGACGCGGCCGAGGCCAACCCCAGCCGCCGCCGATTTGTGCGCCACATGGGCCTGGCAGCCGCCGCCCTGGGCACGCTGCCCCTCGCGGCCTGCGGCGGTGGTGACGACGCCCCTGCAGTGCAGTTCGCCCACGGCATCGCTAGTGGCGACCCGCTGGCCGACCGCGTGATGCTGTGGACCCGCGTCACGCCCCCGGTGGGCCACACGGGTGATATTCCGGTGGAATGGGAAGTGGCCACCGACAGCGCCTTCACCACCCTCGTGGCCCAGGGCCAAGCCACTGCGCTGGCCAGCAAGGACTTCACCGTCAAGGTCGATGCCACAGGGCTGAAAGCCGCCACCGCCTACCACTACCGCTTCCGCGCCTACGCAGCCACGTCCCCCACGGGCCGCACCCGCACCTTGCCCACGGGCAGCGTCGCGCAGGTCAAGCTGGCGGTGTTCTCGTGCGCCAATTACCCCGCCGGTTACTTCAACGTGTACGCCCATGCCGCCAAGCGCGGCGACCTGGACGCCACCGTACACCTGGGCGACTACATCTACGAATACGGCCAGGGCGGCTACGCATCGGCCAACGCCGGGGCACTGGGCCGCCTGTCCACGCCCGCCAAGGAAATCCTCAGCCTGGCCGACTACCGCCAGCGTCACGCCCAGTACAAGAGCGACGCCGACCTGCAGGCCCTGCACGCCGCCGCCCCCATGATCGCCGTGTGGGACGACCACGAAATCGCCAACGACACCTGGCGCGACGGTGCAGACAACCACCAAGCCGCCACCGAAGGCAGCTTCAGCACCCGCAAGGCAGCGGCCCTGCAGGCGTACCACGAGTGGATGCCCACCCGCAACGCGCAGCCTGATCTGATCTACCGCAGCTTTGCGTTCGGCAACCTCGTGGCCTTGCACATGCTCGACACCCGCGTAGTCGCGCGCGACGAGCAGTTGGACTACACCAAGTTCTTCACCGCCACCGGCTTTGACGCAGCCAGCTTCACCGCAGCTGTGGGCAATACCAGCCGCCAGTTGCTGGGCAACACGCAAACGCAGTGGCTGCAGCAGCAAATGGCCGCATCCACCGCCACCTGGCAAGTGCTGGGCCAGCAGGTGCTGATGGGGCGCATGAACATTCCTGCGCCGATCCTGATGGAAACCATCCAGCCCGGCTCGGGCGTTACGGTAAGCCAATACGCCGCACTGGTGGCCCGCGCGCGCACCAACCCGGCCAGCCTCACGCCCGCCGAGCAAGCCATCCTGGCGCAGCCCTCCATCCCCTACAACCTGGACGCCTGGGACGGCTACCAGGCCGCGCGCGAAACCGTGCTGGCCACCTCGCGCAGCCTGGGCAAAAACCTGGTGGTGCTGTCTGGCGACACGCACAACGCCTGGGCCAACGAACTGCAAGACCGCAACGGCAACGCCGTGGGCGTGGAGTTCGCCACCTCGTCCGTCACCTCGCCCGGCTTTGAGGAATACCTGCCCAACGAGAACCCCGCCACGCTGGCGGGCGCCCTGCAGCAGTTGATTGCGCCGCTGAAGTACTGCGACACCTCACGCCGTGGCTACATGGTGCTCACCGCCACGGCCAGCGAATGCCGCGCCGACTGGGTGTACGTCAACACCATCACCAGCCGCAACTACACCGCCAGCACCGACAAATCGCTCAAGGTGGTGGCTGGCGCCGCAGGCGTGGGGCGCATCGTCGCGGCCTAAGGCAGTGCCGCGACAGGCCGCATAGGCCTGCGTGAGCGAGGCCGCGAGGCTACAGCAGCCCGCGCACCTCGCGCGCGGCTTCCTGCAGCAGCGGCAGCATGTCGCGCTGCAGTGTTTGCGCCTGCATCTGCTGGGGTGATGCGACCACGTTGAGCGCCGCCACCGTGTGCCCCTGCAAGTTGCGCAAAGGCACAGCCAGGGCATGCACGCCCAGTTCGTGCTCTTCCACCGCCAGGCAAAAATCATCGCGTCGCACCTGGGCCACCACCTTGCGCAAGGCGCTGCGCTGCGTGACGGTGTGGGGCGTGAGCCGTTGCAGCATGCAGCCCTGCAGCCACTGCGTGAATTCGGCCGTGGGCAGCGCCGCCAACAGCACCCGCCCGGTAGATGTGGGGTGCGCTGGCAGCCGCGCCCCCAGGTGCAGGCCATAGGCCATGGTGCGGGACGGCGCGCCATACACCCCGCTGCGCGCCACGATCACCACTTCATCCCCGTCCAGCACCACGGCAGAGAACGACTGCTGCGTCTGCGCCGCCAGCCGGTTCAGCGTGGGCTGCAACACGCGCGGCAGCCGGGCCGATGCCAGGTAGCTGCCCGAAAACCGCAGCACCTTGGGCGCCAACCAGAAGTAGCTGCCATCCGATTCCAGATAGCCCAGATGCGCCAGCGTGAGCAGGTGCCGCCGCGCCGCAGCCCTTGTCAGGCCCGTGCGCTGCGCAGCCAGCGTGGCATTGAGCCGCTGGCGCTCGGTGTCAAAGCTCTCCAGCACCGCCATGCCTTTGGCCATGCCTTCGATCAGGTCCGCTTTGGCAATCGGAAAAGTGGCCATGGAGGGAATTCCTTTGCATGGAGCAGCACCCCACATGGCGCTGCGTTCGTGGATCAGCCAGCCTGACGCACATCAAGTTCTGCGCGATGATCGCACAGATAACTTGAAGGTCGCACGCTATCGCACGGTGCGCCTCGCTGCTGGCGAGCCTCGCACCTACGCTCCACCTCACTGTTTATTGACGCCCATCAACATTCCATCACGAGGTAGAGAGACATGCGAACCCAGGTTGCCATCGTTGGTGCAGGCCCCTCGGGCCTGCTGCTCGGCGCACTGCTGCACAAGTCTGGTATTGATGCCGTCATCATCGAGCAGCGCAGCCCCAGCTACGTGCTCAGCCGTATCCGCGCAGGCGTGCTGGAGCAGGTCACCATGGACCTGCTGGACCAGGCCGGCGTGAGCGCCCGCGCCCATGCCGAAGGCCTGCCGCACGAGGGCTTTGAGCTGCTGTTCAAAGGCCAGCGCCACCGCATCGACATGCATGGCTTGACCGGCGGCAGCCGCGTCATGGTCTACGGCCAGACCGAGGTGACGCAAGACCTGATGGACGCCCGCGCCGCCGCAGGCCTCACCACCGTGTACGAAGCCGCCAACGTGCAAGTGCACGACTTTGACGGCGCCACGCCGCGCGTAAAGTATGAGAAAGACGGCCAGACCCACACCCTCACCTGCGACTTCATCGCAGGCTGCGACGGTTTTCACGGCGTGTGCCGCGCCAGCGTGCCCGAGGCCGCCATCCGCACCTACGAGCGCGTGTACCCCTTTGGCTGGCTGGGCCTGCTGGCCGATGTGAAGCCCGTGGCGCACGAGCTGATCTACGCCCACACGGACCGGGGCTTTGCGCTGTGCAGCATGCGCAGCAACACCCGCAGCCGCTACTACCTGCAAGTGCCGCTGACCGACAAGGTGGAGAACTGGAGCGACGACGCCTTCTGGGCCGAACTGCGCAACCGCCTGGACCCCGAAGCCCGCGAGCACCTGACCACCGGCCCCTCGCTCGAAAAGAGCATCGCCCCCCTGCGCAGCTTTGTGGCCGAGCCCATGCGCTTTGGCAGCCTGTTCCTGGCGGGCGATGCCGCCCACATCGTGCCCCCCACCGGCGCCAAGGGCCTGAACCTGGCAGCGAGCGACGTGGGCTATCTGTGGAATGCGCTGGCCGATTTCTACAACGACCAATCCCGCGCAGGCATCGACACCTACTCAGACCGCTGCCTGCGCCGCGTGTGGCGCGCTGAGCGCTTCTCGTGGTGGTTCACCTCGCTGATGCACCACTTCCCAGAAACCGGCGCGTTTGGCCAGAAGATGCAGGAGGCGGAGCTGGATTACCTGGTGAACTCGGAAGCTGCATCACGTTCGCTGGCAGAGAACTATGTGGGACTGCCGATGAATTTTGGTGCCTGATATCACACCAAAACGCTATCAAAATAATAGCTTCCTGCGCTTAATCGGCAGGCGCTAGAGGCTATTTTGATTGAAAAATGTACCTTCAAAGAAGCGCGTGATGCACCCAGGGTGCTCAGCCATGACACCGCAACCGCCGCTGAGGTGAGAACCTACTTCACGAATGGGCGCAAAAGAGTTCCTCAGCAGCCGCCATGAAAAAAGCCAGCTTGCGCTGGCTCTTTGGATGATCGGTCAAAGATCAATAGCTGTTGCGACGGGCATCACCGTAGCCACCGCCGTAACCACCACTACGGGGAGGACGGGCCTCCATTGGGCGAGCAATGTTGACGGTCAGATCACGACCGCCCATGTTCTTGCCATGCATTGCCTGGATCGCCGCTTCGGCTTCCGAGCCGCTGGACATCTCGACAAAGCCAAAGCCCTTCGAGCGACCTGTGTCGCGTTCCATCATGACCTTGGCCGACTGGACTTGGCCGAAGGGAGAAAACTGTTGGTGCAGATCGTCGTCACGAACCGAGTAAGACAGATTGCCGATATAAAGTTTGTTGCTCATTTTGAGCCTTTCAAAAAAAGCGCCCTGCAAAATTGGGGCGCAGGTTAAAACAGGTGTGAGAGAAATCAGTGCTTGCGTTTGAAAGCAGGCGCTCCCGCAGCGCGAGGCTGACGGTTTTCGATGTGGCGGAAGGTGATCCGGCCTTTGGTGAGGTCGTAAGGTGACATCTCCAGCGTGACGTTGTCGCCCGCCAGAATCCGGATTCGGTGCTTGCGCATCTTGCCGCCGGTGTAGGCAATCAATTTGTGCCCGTTGTCCAAGGTCACTCGGTAGCGAGTGTCAGGCAGCATTTCATCTACCTTGCCGTTCATTTCGATGAGTTCTTCCTTGGCCATAGAGCCTCCTTGAAGTTGCGGTTTACGCCAGTGAGGCGGGGTTGACCAGCCAGTTGCGGCCTTGCGCGGCGGCATACATCAGGGCGCAGTCCTGCGTCTTGAACTCGGGCTTAAAGGTGTAGACACGGTCATGTGTCTGGCTGCCTTGCCCACTCTTGATGGAGAGCAAGGCGGTGTGCTGATCGCTACCGTGACAACGGCTAAGCGGTGTGATCCGGAATTTGCCGACGGCGAACGGATGGGTGCTTGCAAATGACATTAAAAACAATGGTGCGCGGGCGCGTGTAGCCCGGATTCATGTCGTCGCGATGTGCAACGAAGCATGGGCAAATACGACTGCGTAAAAGTCGTAAAAGTGAAGCTTGCCTAGGGAAAAGTCAGACCACCGAAGAGCCCACAGTGAAGTGGTGTGCAGTGGAGGTGTGCGGTTTTGGGGTACCGCTGCCCAGATCGAACCTGCTTGCAGCGCGAGTAAGCAAAAGCTGCTGCAACAGACCTAATGTAGGGTGCCTAGACCTTCTGTGCAAGAGGTTTATGAATATTTTTAAAAGGGCGGTGACGATACCGCCCACTGAGCATGACTTCTTGTGGCCGCACTCTGCTGCACGGCCAATAGAGACGAAGCCCCCTGCAATCAAGCAAACTGGCACAGCGGGCGATGGATATCGCCAAGAGCGCTAACACCCCACACTGTGGCCAACAAACGCGGGGGTCCGACGACCCACACTTGCGCCGCCACCATTCTTGCGCCGCTCACAGGCAAGGGCATTCACCAAATCCGGGGGCGCTACTGGGGAGCCGCTGCCTGCGCAGGCGGCAGGCTCAGCAACCACCGCGCCATGTCTGAAGATTGCGCTTCATTGACCTGGGGATGGCGTGGCATCACGGTACGGCCCCATACGCCGACACTGCCTTCGCGGATCTTGCGGGCCAGGTAGTTGGCGGCATCGGGCTGTTCGCGGTAGCGGTCGGCAATCTGGCGGAACGACGGGCCCACGTAGCGCCGGTCCATGCCGTGGCATCGCAGGCAGTCGCTGGCTTGTACCAGGGCCTGCCCGGCCAGGGATGAGGTTTGGGGTGCTTCGGCAGCCCCAGTCACAGGGGTTGCGGCGCTGGGTGGCTGCGGTGCTTCGGTCTGCGGGGGCTTGGCCGAGAGCACCATGCGCACGCCCAGGTTGAGCATGCCCAGGGCCACCAGCAGCCCAAAGGCGATCAATGCCCACCCCAGCCAGCGCGGCCGGGGTGGTGGGATGTCATCGTCTGGATGCATGTGCAAATCCAGAGATGCCTTGCGATGCGCAGATCAATGGCGGAAGTGGCGCATGCCAGTAAAGACCA
>NZ_CAXIAK010000082.1:0-15351 GCF_964021665.1 uncultured Acidovorax sp. | reverse complement strand
CGTGTCGGCCTACTCTGGCTGCACGATGGGTGAGTACTTCCGCGACCGCGGCGAAGACGCCCTGATCGTGTACGACGACCTGTCCAAGCAAGCTGTGGCCTACCGCCAAGTTTCTCTGCTGCTGCGTCGTCCACCAGGCCGCGAAGCTTATCCTGGCGACGTGTTCTATCTCCACAGCCGTCTGCTGGAGCGCGCAGCCCGCGTGAACGCTGACTACGTCGAAGCCTTCACCAAGGGTGAAGTCAAGGGCAAGACCGGTTCGTTGACAGCTCTGCCTATCATCGAAACGCAAGCCGGTGACGTGTCTGCATTCGTGCCTACCAACGTGATTTCGATCACTGACGGTCAGATCTTCCTGGAAACCAGCCTGTTTAACGCCGGTATCCGTCCCGCCATCAACGCCGGTATCTCGGTGTCGCGCGTGGGTGGTGCTGCCCAGACCAAGCTGGTGAAGAACCTGTCCGGCGGTATCCGTACCGACTTGGCCCAGTACCGTGAACTGGCTGCGTTCGCGCAGTTCGCTTCCGATCTGGACGAAGCCACCCGCAAGCAGCTGGACCGCGGCGCCCGCGTGACCGAATTGCTCAAGCAAGCACAGTACAGCCCCCTGTCCATCTCGTTGATGGGCGCAACGCTGTTCGCTGTGAACAAGGGCTTCATGGACGATATCGACGTCAAGAAGGTTCTGAGCTTCGAACACGGCCTGCACCAATTCCTGAAAACCAGCCACGCCGCATTGCTGGCCAAGCTGGAACAGGCCAAGGCCATGGACAAGGATGCTGAAGCCGAATTGACCGCTGCCATCGCCGCGTTCAAGAAGACGTTCGCTTAATCCGGACGAGGAGCCATCATGGCAGCAGGCAAGGAAATACGCGGCAAGATCAAATCGGTGGAAAACACCAAGAAGATCACCAAAGCCATGGAGATGGTGGCCGCATCCAAAATGCGCAAGGCGCAGGACCGGATGCGTGCAGCTCGTCCCTACAGCGAAAAGATCCGCAACATTGCAGCCAACCTCGGCAAGGCCAACCCTGAGTACACGCATCCGTTCATGCAAGTGAACGATGCGAAAGTGGCAGGCGTCATCGTGGTCACCACGGATAAGGGTTTGTGCGGTGGCATGAACACCAACGTGCTGCGCACGGTGACGACCAAGCTGCGTGAACTTCAAGCGGCAGGCATCTCTGCGGAAACCGTAGCCATTGGCAACAAGGGCTTCAGTTTCCTGAACCGGGTGGGTGCCAAGGTGGTTTCGCATGTGACAGGTCTGGGCGATACGCCCCATCTGGACAAGCTGATTGGCCCTGTGAAGGTGCTGCTGGACGCATATGCGGAAGGCAAGATCAACGCGGTGTATCTGAGCTACACCAAGTTCATCAACACCATGAAGCAAGAGTCGGTGGTGGAGCAACTGCTTCCACTGTCGTCCGAGCAGATGCAGGCTGACAAGACGGAACATAGCTGGGAATACATCTATGAGCCGGACGCACAAACCGTGATCGACGAGCTGCTGGTGCGCTATGTCGAGTCGCTGATTTACCAGGCAGTTGCAGAAAACATGGCGTCCGAGCAATCGGCGCGCATGGTGGCCATGAAGGCCGCAACGGACAACGCCGGCAGCGTCATTGGTGAGTTGAAGCTGGTCTACAACAAGACGCGTCAAGCAGCGATCACGAAAGAACTTTCGGAAATCGTCGCAGGCGCCGCCGCTGTGTAAGCAGCTCGACATACAACATTATTGGAGCGAAAAATGGCTCAAGTGCAAGGCAAGATTGTTCAATGTATCGGCGCTGTGGTGGACGTTGAGTTCCCACGCGACCAGATGCCCAAGATTTACGATGCTCTGAAGCTGGAAGGTTCGGCTCTGACGCTGGAAGTTCAGCAACAGCTGGGCGACGGCGTGGTGCGTACCATTGCCCTGGGTTCATCCGACGGACTGCGCCGTGGCCTGATGGTGACCAACACTGGCAACCCCATCACAGTGCCCGTGGGCAAGGCCACCCTGGGCCGCATCATGGACGTGCTGGGCACGCCCATCGACGAGCGTGGTCCTGTGGGTCAGGAACTGACGGCTTCCATTCACCGCAAGGCTCCTGCGTACGACGAACTGTCGCCATCGCAGGAACTGCTGGAAACCGGCATCAAGGTGATCGACTTGGTCTGCCCGTTCGCCAAGGGCGGTAAGGTGGGTCTGTTCGGTGGCGCCGGTGTGGGCAAGACCGTGAACATGATGGAACTCATCAACAACATCGCCAAGGCCCACAGCGGTCTGTCGGTGTTCGCTGGTGTGGGTGAGCGTACCCGCGAAGGGAACGACTTCTATCACGAAATGGCCGATTCCGGCGTGGTGAACCTGGAGAAGCTCGAAGACTCCAAGGTGGCCATGGTGTACGGTCAGATGAACGAGCCCCCAGGCAACCGTCTGCGCGTGGCCCTGACAGGTCTGACCATTGCGGAATCTTTCCGTGACGAAGGCCGTGACGTGCTGTTCTTCGTGGACAACATCTACCGCTATACGCTGGCCGGTACCGAAGTGTCCGCTCTGCTGGGCCGTATGCCTTCCGCCGTGGGCTACCAGCCTACGCTGGCCGAAGAAATGGGCCGCCTGCAAGAGCGTATTACGTCCACCAAGGTCGGTTCGATCACTTCCATCCAGGCAGTGTACGTGCCAGCGGATGACTTGACCGACCCATCGCCTGCCACGACGTTCGCTCACTTGGACTCCACCGTGGTGTTGTCCCGTGACATCGCTTCGCTGGGTATCTACCCTGCCGTGGATCCTCTGGACTCCACCAGCCGTCAGCTGGACCCTAACGTGGTGGGCGAAGACCACTACGCGACGGCCCGTGCTGTGCAGGGTACCCTGCAGCGCTACAAGGAACTGCGCGACATCATCGCCATTCTGGGCATGGACGAACTGGCTCCGGAAGACAAGCTGGCCGTGGCCCGCGCTCGGAAGATCCAGCGTTTCCTGTCGCAGCCTTTCCACGTGGCTGAAGTGTTCACGGGCTCGCCTGGCAAGTACGTTCCACTGTCGGAAACCATCCGTGGTTTCAAGATGATTGTGAACGGCGAATGCGATCACCTGCCAGAACAAGCGTTCTACATGGTCGGTACCATCGACGAAGCCTTCGAAAAGGCCAAGAAGGTTGCCTGATTGCCCGAGGGCTGAGCAACTGATTTGTTCAGCCCCCTGTAGCAGTCAAGCCCCCACCTTTTCCTAGGAGCAATGATGAACACTATCCACGTTGATGTGGTCAGCGCCGAAGAGTCCATCTTCTCGGGTGAAGCGCGTTTTGTCGCGTTGCCTGGTGAAGCTGGCGAGTTGGGCATTTACCCCCGCCATACCCCGCTGATCACCCGCATCAAACCCGGTTCGGTGCGCATCGAAACAGCAGACGGCAACGAAGAGTTTGTTTTCGTGGCCGGTGGCATTCTGGAAGTTCAGCCCAACTGCGTGACGGTTCTGTCTGACACCGCCATCCGCGGCAAGGATCTGGACGATGAAAAGGCAAATGCCGCCAAGGCAGCTGCCGAAGAAGCCCTCAAGAACGCCAAGAGCGATCTCGATTTGGCCAAGGCCCAGTCAGAACTGGCTGTGATGGCTGCCCAGATTGCTGCTCTGCGCAAGTACCGCCAGAAGAAGTAACTTCGCGCCGCGGAGCCTTACTCAAAAAACCCGGCCCCTGCCGGGTTTTTTTTTGGTCTGAATTTCCTTCAGCCCCTTGCAATGATGGTCTTGATAGGAAAGACGAGTGCTGCCATGAGCGGGCGGAGGTCTGAGGGTCGCTCAGTTGCCGCCACAATAAGGGCTGTCTTCGAGATGACTTGGGGCGCATCTGAATCGTGCAGTATTCGCTGGGCTCTCGCAGCTTGCGCACGCCGAATGGGCAGCCCGGGGCATCAAGACGTCTGCCGCCCTTGGCTGCCTTGCTCGCCAAAGTTCTGCCGCTCTGAACAGGTCAATTTATCCTCTATCTGGACGACCGTCTCATGCCACGTACCAAACTACCTGTCTCGCCCCACGGTGGCTCGCCCGATGAGACGGAAGCCATGTTCTATGAAGCCCTGCAAAAGGGCGATGTAGATCTGCTGATGTCTTGCTGGGCAGAGGATGACGAAATCGTATGTGTGCATCCTGGCGGTTCCCGCTTGATGGGTGCCGCAGCGATCCGTGCAGCGTTTGAGGGAATGTTTGCGCAGGGCAGCATCCGGGTGACGATTTCCCAGGTCCACCGTGTGCAGTCGGTTTCCAGTGCCGTGCACAACGTGGCTGAGCGGGTGGAAATCATGCTGCCTGATGGGCTACACGCAGCGTTTCTGATTGCCACCAATGTCTATCACCGTACGTTGGAGGGATGGCGTCTGGTGGCTCACCATGCCAGCACGGACGGCTCGCCGGAGGGTATCTCCGGTACTGAAACTTCGCAGTTGCTGCATTGAGCGATGTGGCGCGGGCTGCTCATGGTTTCGTAATTTGTATAAAAAGTGGCTCTTCTAGCGAATAGTAGTGATGGAAATCGCCGCACGTCTGTAAACGACGATTTCGACGTACGACATTTATCGAGTGCATCACTAGCATTCGCTAGAAGAGCCTAAAAAGTGGCTCTAACGCCCGTTGAATAAGCGCTAGCAGCTATGAAATATGTAGCGCCTTGGTGGCTCCCCGGAGGTCAGATGCAAACCATCTGGCCTGCGGTGTTTTCGCGACGCACGCATGGCCCTGCTCCGGCTTTTCGGCGTGAACGCTGGACAACGCCCGACGCTGATTTCATTGACGTGGATTTCTTGGCGGGTGGCGCAGATCGCCCACCCGCTGCCCACTCTGCCGAGATTCCGATGCTGGTGGTGTTTCACGGGCTCGAGGGCTCTTCACGCAGCCACTACTGTCAGGCATTTGCTGAAGTGGCCCAGGAGCGGGGTTGGGCGTGTGCTTTGCCCCACTTTCGTGGCTGCAGCGGTGAGCTCAACCACGCCCCCCGTGCCTATCATTCAGGCGATTACGAAGAGATTGCCTGGATACTGGCCCAGCTCCGTGCCCGCCATCCTGGGCCGGTGATTGCTGCTGGTGTATCGCTGGGCGGCAATGCTTTGCTGCGCTGGGCTGCGGAGGCTGGTTCAGACGCATCGAGTCATGTGAAGGCCGTGGCGGCGATTTGCTCTCCCTTGGATCTGGCGGCCGGTGGCCACGCCATAGGTCGCGGCTTCAATCGCCAGATCTACACCCGCATGTTCCTGCAAACCATGGTCCCCAAGGCATTGCGGAAATGGGAGCAACATCCTGGTCTTTTCGACCGGGACGCGCTGTTGGCCGCGCGTGATCTCTACGCTTTTGACAACGTCTTCACCGCGCCTGTGCATGGCTTTCGCAATACCGAAGACTATTGGCATCGCGCATCTTCCAAGCCACTCATCTCCCACATTCGGGTGCCCGCCTTGGTGGTGAATGCGCTCAACGATCCGTTTGTGCCTGCAAGCAGCCTGCCCCGGGCCGGGGAGGTGGGGCCATGCGTGACGCTGTGGCAACCCAGCCACGGTGGTCATGTAGGTTTTGCGCAAGGCCCGTGGCCTGGGCATGTGCGTGCGATGCCAGATGCTGTAAGCGCTTGGCTGACAGCGCAACTGCCCGGATGAAAGGCACAATTCGGTCATGGATGACATCGTCAAACAAGCATTGGCCAAATGGCCCAACGTACCGGATTGCTACGGATGGCTGGGGCTGGATGCGCGAGGTCGCTGGTTCATGCGCGACGACGCTGCCCAGGCCGCTGGAGATTTTCCGCAAAGCCGTGGTTCGTGGCTACGGCACGAAAAACTCATTGATTTCATCGGCCGCAATTATGAAAGCGACGACGAGGGGCAGTGGTTTTTTCAGAACGGACCGCAGCGCGTGTACATCGAGTTGGAGTGCACTCCGTGGATCTGGCTGGTTTTGCCGGACTACCGCTTGCAGTCCCATACCGGCTTGCAAACCAGTGCGGAGGAATGTCTTTTGGACGAAGAGGGGCGTTTGTATATCGCTTCGCCCCAAGGGCTCGGTTTGGTGCACTCGCAGGATATGGTGCTGGCTGCGGAAGCGGTAGAGCAAGGAGTCTGGGTGCCCCGTGATGTGGTGTCTGCCGACTTGCCAGCGCAGTACGGCTTTGTTCGCAGCCCTGCGAGGTCACAGCGACGTTAAGTTCCAGCAGCTGCGCGCAGAGATCTGACGCTGGCTGCTGATCGTGATGTGTCTTTAGAAAAATGGCTGGCCGTGGCATGTTCGGCATCAGCCAATAAAAAAGCCGGTGCAATGCACCGGCTTTTTTTGATCAATAGACTTGGGTCGCCTTAATCACTTGGCCTCTGCAGCAGCAGGTGCAGCGGGTTCCTCGAACTTGGCACCGGCTGCATTGCCCATGTAAGCCACGGCACGTGCAATTTCTGTGTCGTTGAAATCACCACCGCCTTGTGGCGCCATGGCACCCTTGCCCTTGAGTGCGGATTGCACCAGCGCTTCAAAACCAGTCTTGATGCGCGGGGCCCAGGCTGCCGCGTCTGCGAGCTTGGGTGCGCCCGCAGCGCCCGTGGCGTGGCAAGCGGCACATTGGCCCTTGTAAACCTCTTCGCCTGCACGCAGGGGGCGGTTGGCGTCGCGCACTTCCACCATGCCTACTTTCTGGATGCGCTCAGCCAAAGCCTTTTCAGGGTTGGACGCGCCCGGCGCGGGCTTGTTGCTGGACGAGACGTACAGCACCAGGCCGATGATGGCAAAGATCGGCACCACGAACGAGAGGAATCCCGCCACGAGTAGTTGCTTAGGGGTCTTGATCGGGCCTGTATGCGCTTCTTCGTGGTGGTTGTCGCTCATGACGTCCTCTGGAGTTTCTGGGCTTTGATGAAATCAACCTTAAATTATATCTACAGGCTGCGGAACTTTGTCCCCCATCAAGGCTTGGCGCTTGATGTCTCGTCGGTCCAGCCGCCGCCGAGTGCCTTGAATAACGACACCTGGTTTTGCAACTGGCTCAACCGAACTTGCACCACGCCCTGCTGGGTGCTGAACAGAGACCGTTGCGCATCCAGCAAGTCGAGGTAGCTGGCCACGCCATTCTGGTAGCGCAGATCTGCCAGCTTGAAGCGGATGGATTCCGCTTCGGCTTGCTTGCGCTGCGCCTCCAACTGCTCTGTGAGCGAGCTTTGGCTGGCGAGCGCGTCCGCCACTTCTCTGAACGCTGTCTGGATGGCTTTTTCATACTGGGCAACGGCTACGCTGCGAGACGCCTGTGCGCTCTCCAGATTGGTCTGATTGGCGCCCGCATCAAACAGCGGTAGCAACAGCGAAGGCGCGAGGGTGAAGCCCCAGGAGCCGTTCTTGAACAGGCCGGACAGTTCACCACTCGACGTTCCGGCTTGGGCTGTCAGTGAAATGCGTGGAAAGAAAGCGGCCCGCGCTGCACCAATGTTGGCATTGGCGGCGATCAGCTGTTGCTCTGCCTGGCGGATGTCAGGACGCTGCACGAGCAGATCGGAGGGGAGGCCCGCAGGTACGGCCTGGATGACTGGCGCTGCGTTCAGGTCACTGCGTCCCAGGGTGGCGCGGATGTCTTCGGGCAAGGGCTGCCCCAGCAGCAAAGCCAGCGCATTTTCATCCAGTGCCCGCTGGCGCTGCTGCTGGGCCAGCGTGGTCCGCGCAGCTTGCGCCAAAGATTCGGCCTGCCGGTAGTCGAGCTCGGACGCAGCACCAGAATCCAGCCGCAGTTTGGTCAGGCGAACCGACTCTTCGCGGGTAGCCAGAGTGCGTCGAGACAGTTCCAGCAATTCCTCGTCGGCCA
Source organism: uncultured Acidovorax sp. (assembly GCF_964021665.1). NCBI lineage: Bacteria > Pseudomonadati > Pseudomonadota > Betaproteobacteria > Burkholderiales > Comamonadaceae > Acidovorax > uncultured Acidovorax sp. The sequence continues at coordinate 7,540 of NZ_CAXIAK010000082.1, read as the reverse complement.
GCAAGTTCAGCCACCCGTTGGCGACGGAGCTGATCAGGCTGACCTGGGCCGCATTGCGGCCTTCTTCGGTAGCCAGGTACTGCGCAAGCGCCTGTTCCTTCAAGCTGGCCACCCTGCCGAAGAAGTCCAGTTCCCACGCAGTCACAGCCAACCCAACGCTGAAGTTGTTGGTGATGTTGCCTGTGCCGGACGCAGGCGCGCGAGAGGCGTTGGCCGCCAGTCCCACGGCTGGGTATTGCGCAGCACGACGTACCTGGAACTGGGCTCGCGCTTGCTCTACGTTGAGGCTTGCAATGCGCAGGTCGCGGTTGTTGTTCAGCGCCAGCTCAATCAACTGCTGCAGCCGTGGTTCGGCAAAGTAGGTACGCCATGATGGCAGCGTGGCAGGACTTTCCGAAGCGGTCACGTTGGGGAAGCCCGTGGGTACGGGCGCGGCGGGGCGCTCGTACATTGGGATCATGGAGCACCCCGTCAGCAGGGTGACCAGGGCCAAAGCGAGATGCGTGATTTTCTTAGTCATGGTTTCCAATTCCGGCTTCTTCTGCGTGGCGGCGGTTCATCTCCTGCTGGCGTGCGCTGCCTTTGAACAGGCTACGCACCACCACGAAGAACACCGGAACAAAAAACACTGCCAGTACAGTGCCCGTGACCATGCCACCCAGCACACCGGTGCCGATGGCGCGCTGGCTGGCGGAGCCCGCGCCGCTGGCGATGGCCAGGGGCACGACACCCAGGCCGAATGCCATCGAGGTCATGATGATGGGACGGAAGCGCAGATGAGCGGCTTCCAGGGCAGACTCGATGAGCCCCTTGCCCTGTGCCTGCAGGTCTTTCGCGAACTCGATGATCAAAATGGCGTTCTTTGCCGACAAGCCGATGATCGTGATCAGGCCCACCTGGAAATAAACGTCATTGGCATAGCCGCGCATGAGGGTGGCCAGCAGAACACCCAGCACACCGAGTGGCACCACCAAGATCACCGCCAGCGGGATGGACCAGCTTTCGTACAGGGCCGCCAGGCAGAGGAACACGGCCAGGATCGCGAAGCTGTAGAGGATCAGCGACTGTGAGCCTGCCAGCTTTTCTTCGCGTGACTGTCCGGTCCACTCGAAACCAAATCCTGCCGGCAGTTGGCCAGCCAGCTTTTCCATTTCAGCCATGGCCGCGCCAGTGCTGTAACCGGGGGCGGGGCTGCCCGAGATGCGCATGGCCGGATAGCCGTTGTAGCGCACCGTTTGCTGGGCACCTTTGACCCACTTGGTGGAGGCAAAGGCTGACAGTGGCACAGGCTTGCCCTGGGTGTTGCTGGCGTTGAGCTTCAGCAAGTCGTCCGGCTGCATGCGCGCGGGTGCGTCGGCTTGCACCACCACACGCTGCAGGCGCCCTTGGTTGGGGAAGTCGTTGACGTAGCTGGAGCCCAAAGCAGTGGACAGCGTCGAGTTGATCGCATCGAAGGTGACGCCCAGTGCGTTGGCCTTGTCGCGGTCGATGTCGATTTGTAGTTGCGGGGCATCCTCCAGCCCGTCTGGCCGCACCTGCGTCAACACCTTGCTCTGCGAGGCCATGCCCAGCAACTGGTTGCGTGCATTGACAAGTGCCTCATGGCCTGCGCCGCTACGGTCTTGCAGACGGAAGGTGAACCCGCTGGCATTACCCAGCTCTGGGATGGGCGGTGGGCTCAAGGGGAAGATAAATGCATCGCGAATGCCGGACAAGCCGCCAAACGCGCGGCCTGCGACCTCTTGTGCAGACTGGCCAGGGCCATGGCGTTCACTCCAGTCCTTGAGTGTCACGAAGGCCAACGCGGCGTTCTGTCCCTGACCGGAGAAGCTGAAGCCCAGAACGCCCACCATGCTTTGCACTTCGGGCTGCTTCAGGATGAATTGCTCCACCTGTTCCATCACAGCCAGCGTCCGCTCTTGCGTGGCGCCGGGCGGGAGCTGCACGTTCACGATGATGTTGCCCTGGTCTTCGCTGGGCAGGAAAGACGTGGGCAGCCGCATGTAGACCACGGCCACAGCTCCCACGATGGCTGCGTAGATCACAAGGTAGCGAACCGCACGCTTGAGCATGCGGGCCACCCAGCCTTCATAGCGCTTGGCGCCAGAGGCGAAGCTGCGATTGAACCAGCCAAAAAAGCCGCTCTTTTCGTGGTGATGGCCTGCTTCGACAGGTTTGAGCAGCGTGGCACAAAGGGCCGGCGTGAGCGACAGCGCCATGAATGCCGAGAACCCGATGGAGGCCACCATCACGGCCGAGAACTGCCGATAGATGTTGCCTGTGGAGCCCGCAAAGAAGGCCAGTGGGACGAACACCGAGATCAGCACCACGGTCACGCCGATGATGGCGCCTGAGATCTGGCGCATGGCTTTGCGCGTGGCGTCCAGCGGGGACAGCCCTTCCTCGCTCATGATGCGTTCGACGTTTTCCACCACGACGATGGCATCGTCCACGACGATACCGATCACCAGCACCATGCCGAACATGGTGAGCACGTTGATCGAGAAGCCCAGAGCCAGCAAGGTGGCGAAGGTACCCAGCAAGGCGATGGGGACCACAATGGTGGGGATGACGGTATAGCGCCAGTTCTGCAGGAACAGGAACATCACCAGGAACACCAGGGCGACGGCTTCAAGCAGCGTCTTGGCCACCTGGGTGATAGAGATATCCACGAAGCGAGAACTGTCGTAAGGAATGCTCCAGCTCATGCCTTCTGGGAAGTAGCGCGAGAGCTCGTCCATCTTGGTGCGGACTGCTTTTGCGGCCTCCAGCGCGTTCCCACTGGGCGACAGTTGGACGCCGATACCCACGGCGGGTTTCCCGTTCAGTCGAGCCGCGGTAGCGTAGGCTTGGCCACCCAACTCCACGCGCGCCACATCCTTGAGACGAACGGTGGAGCCATCGGCGTTGGCCCGAAGAATGATGTTGGAGAATTGCTCGACGGTAGACAGCTGCCCGCTAACGACCACTGTTGCTGAGATGCCCTGGCCAGACAGGTTGGGCAGATCACCGATGGTGCCGCTGGCAACCTGCGCGTTCTGCGCCCGGATGGCGGCAGTGATTTCCGCGGTGGAGATGTTGAAGCTCAGCATCTTTGCGGGATCGATCCAGATCCGCATGGCACGTTCTGTGCCGAAGAGCTGGGCTTGCCCAATGCCTTGCAGCCGCTGCAGCTCTGGCACCACGTTGCGGGAAGCATAGTCACCCAGAGCGACGGTATCGGTTTCGGGGTTGCTGGACGAAAGCATCGTGAACAGCAAGAAGTTAGAACGCGACTTGTCCACACGCACGCCTTGTTGCGTGACGGTAGAGGGCAACCGCGGAGACGCGCGGGACAGGCGGTTTTGCACGTCCACCTGTGCCAAGTCGGCGTTGGTTCCGGGTTGGAAGCTCAGGGTGATGCTCCCAGAACCATCGGCCTGGGCCACAGACTCCATGTAGATGAGCCCTGGTGACCCGTTCATTTCACGCTCGATCACGGAAAGAACGCTGTCCTCCAGCGTTTGCGCAGAAGCGCCCGGGTAAGACGCATTGATAACGATCGAAGGCGGTGCAACCGGGGGATATTGCGAGATGGGCAGCTGCGTGATGGCAACGCCCCCCAGCACCATGATGAACAGTGCAATCACCCACGCGAAGATGGGGCGGTCAATAAAAAACTTGGCCATGTGTATGCCTCTCAGGGCTTAGCGGCGGATGCGTCGGCGGCAGGCGCAGGTGCTGCTGCTTGGCCTGGTGCTTGCCAAGGGACCGCTTTCACGGGCGTGCCAGGTGGAAGCATTTGCAGCTTCTGGAAGCCGTCCACCATGACTTTTTCGCCCGCCTGTAGTCCTTCGCGAACAACCCAGCGGTTGTTCTTCGCCGCGCTGATCTTGACTGCGCGCTGGCTGACTTTTCCGTCTTCAGCGACTACGTTGACGATGTCCCCTTGCTGTGTGCGTGTCACGGCCTGCTGCGGAAGGGTGATGGCATTGCTGGCCTGGGCTTGCTCCAGCTTGACCCGCAGGTACAAGCCTGGCAACAGTTCACCCTTGGGGTTGGGCACCTCGGCGCGCAAGGTGATTTGGCCTGTGGTGGAGTCCACGGTCAGGTCGGAAAACAGGAGCTTGCCAGGGTGCTCGTACTCCGTTCCATCGCTCAAGATCAGGCGCACGCTCGCTGCGTCTTTGCCCTCCGCGCGCTTGAATTGGCCGCTGGCCATGGCTTTGCGCAGCTGAAGAATGTCGTTGGCAGATTGAGTGAAGTTGACGTAGACGGGGTCAATTTGCTGGATGACAGCCAGAGGAGTCGCCTCGCCTTGACCTACCAGCGCACCTTCTGTCACAAGGGCCCGGCCGATTCGGCCTGAAATCGGCGCTGTGACCGTCGCATAACCCAAGTTGATGCCTGCGGTACGCACCGCTGCCTTGGTTGAGGCTACGTCTGCCTGGGATTGTTTGACTGCAGCCTCTGCGTTGACGAAATCTTGCTTGCTGATCGCATTGGCTTCGACCAACGGACGGTACCGTTCCAGCTGCGCTTGCGTTTGTGCCAGGTTGGCTTCTGCCTTGGCTTGGTTGGCCTTGGCGCTGTCCAAGGCCGCCGCGTAGGGGGCTTCATCGATACGGAACAGGGTTTGTCCCGCCTTCACGTCGCTGCCCTCCTTGAACATCCGTTGCTGCAAGATGCCTGCTGCCCTGGCGCGCACTTGAGCCACCCTGGAGGCCTCCACGCGCCCCGGCAACTCGGTGACCAGACCCACATCGCCTGGAGTCGCCGTGACAGTACCCACTTCAACGGCAGGCCTCTGTCCTGCAGCGCTGGGTGCCGTTGGCGCTTCCTTGGTGCAGCCAGCCGCTATCAGCGCGGAAGCGAGCATGCCGACAACAAGCCGTGCTTGCATGCGAGGTGGATGGTGTGGTGTGGATGGCGCGTCATGCAAGCTCTTCATGGAATTCCTTTGAAGCTGGAGCGAGGGCAGGTCGATCATTTCAGAAGCCGAAGAAGATGACCACAGTAGATTGCAGTCGAACGAAAGCCCGACGGATAAGGTGCGGGATTATACATACAATCGTGAATGTATAATTGAATGGTGACCGCGGATTTTCGGGTTGCCGTTAAAGAAATGGATGGTGGAGATGGCGCGCAGGACCAAGGAAGACGCAGCTGCGACACGCAATGGATTGATTGATGCGGCCGAGCGTGTGTTTTGTGAAAAGGGCGTGTCGCGGGCTTCGTTGAGTGACATTGCCTCGGCGGCGGGGGCGACGCGCGGGGCGCTCTACTGGCACTTCAAAGACAAGGTCGATCTGTTTAACGCCATGATGGATCGCGTGACGCTGCCTTTGGAGGAGGGCTGTGCTCAGTTCTCGTGTCTTGCGAGTGGCGATCCTGTGGGGCGTCTGCGTTCGGTGATGGCGTTCGTTTTGGGGGTTGTGGCATCGAATGCCCAGGCCCGGCGTGTGTTTGAAATTGCCATGTACAAAGTTGAGTATGTGGAAGAGATGGCTGCTATCCGGGATCGGCACATTGCTGCGTCGGGTGCTTTCACGGCGCAGCTTGCCAAAGACTTCGCTTTGGCGGCTGAAGTGAGTCCATTGCCGGTCTCTCTGTCTCCGCATGAGGCTGCGGTTGCTTTGCATGCTCTGTTTGATGGGCTCATTCAAAACTGGATCTTGTGCCAGGGGGCGTTTGATTTGGTGAAAGTGGGTGCGAGTGCGACAGACGCTTTTTTGTCTGGCCTGGGTCTCAAATGGGGTGATGGCACGGTTTGATGTTCCCGCGTCATTGTTGTCGTGTGCTTGCGTGCAATAATATTGAGCTTGCACGTCAATTAGCGCGGCTGTAGCTCAGTGGATAGAGTATTGGCCTCCGAAGGCTATAGTCATCCGGGCTGTCAGCGGAATTTTGAGTATTGGTCTTTTAAGAGTTGCGGCTGTAGCTCAGTGGATAGAGTATCGGCCTCCGAAGCCGAGGGTCGTGGGTTCGATCCCCGCCAGCCGCACCAAAATCAAGGACTTACGTGAGTTTTCCATGGCCCACGATACAGTCAAATTTTGGTTCAAGTCTCAGAGTTGACCGCTCTCAGCAGCCAATAAGGCCTTGAGGCTCAGGGTCACAGTTTTCTGACGTCTGTGTTCATGGCCCGCCTGTGGCCCATGCGTGGCCCTGCCATAGCGCAGAGATGAAGCTTCAAGGGATTTTTGACCATTGGGCCCGTGGCCCATCGAAAGTTCTTCAGCTTGCCGTCATCTCTTGATGGATGCTCCGTTGACTGCTAAACCTTCCCACTTGGGGGATAAGCAATCAAATGACTGTTCAGCAGCGATAGGCGACGTTCGCAATCGCTCGCCTGAGCGTCCACTTCCGCCGAAAGTCGACACGCGCCCCGATACAGCGGGGTGCAGAGTTGCTGCAACCTCAGCAACACTTTTGCTGTAGTTGCGCAGTTAGCATGGACTGTGCATGCAGCATCACCACTGCTACCAATGCCCCCTCAGTACCCAGCAGCCTTGATCTCGGCCAGTGCGGCGATCATGAGCTTGCGTCCGGTCTTTAGCCACTTGAACGGAATGCGCCCGGTAGGTGCTTTGGTCGTCTTAACGATCGGATGAGCGAGTTCGCTTTCACCGCGCTTTGTGTGTACAGCAAAGACGTACGCATAGGTCTTCGGGAACTTAGCCATGAAGGCCTTGTTGCCAATCACGCCACCAAAGTTACCAAGATTCCGGGCACCAATCGTTCCGTCGCGCTTGAAGAGATCGTCGACCAGGAGATCGTTGAAGACATCAAGCATACTGACCCAGGCCGTCGGATTCGTCTTGAAGTAGCCCTTGCAGGCAACTATCTTCGTCTCGACGTGATGATAGTTCTTGTTAAAGAACTTCCGCCAGTTGACTGCGACATCTATGCCGCTCATTTCGTGCAGTGCCAGCCGGATTCCGCAGACCTTTGTATCAACACGCCGCAGCTTGCCGTTCTCTCGCAGCACGATCTTGGCCAGTGGATGGATATCACGGATCGGCTTTCGAATCTCGCAGTCCAATAGAGCAGCGAGCCATGCTGCCGCCAGTGCCACATCAGCGTCATTGCTTCGCATCGAAGCGTTCAGGAGTCGCTCCCGTCGACCATTAGCAATTTCGAACCAAGGCATGCCGAAGTGCAACCGCGTCCTCAGCCAAGGCGTATGTGAATACTGCAGCGCGTAGTCAGACTGGCGTTCAGTCAGGTGCGACAAGCGATGCAATGCATTCCACAAGGACGCGGTCAACTCAGGCGTGCTGGTTCGGGGCGCCCACATCCTCTTCAGTAACGATCGAAGGCGCTTGGTGTGTGTCACTGACAGACGATCACCGGCAGCCGTTACCAGGCTTGCCCGAATCGCCGGGTATAGATCCTGCTTTTCGATGTGGTCTAGCAGGCGATCGCCATGCTTGTCAGGCAGCTCTCTAAACTTCTGTAGGTAATTCGAAATCTGGGGGTAGTAGTGCGGCGCGTGCTCGAAGACAGTATCCGTCCAGCCACCCCATCTACCCCGAATGAGCAATTGCAAGCACCATCG
>NZ_CAXIAK010000081.1:0-15482 GCF_964021665.1 uncultured Acidovorax sp. | reverse complement strand
ATCGTCGTTTACAGACGTGCGGCGATTTCCATCACTACTATTCGCTAGAAGAGCCGGGAAAATGCCTCCAAGCCAATTGGCAAAAGCGCAAGCAGCTATCAAAAAAATAGCAAATTCTTGAATCCCCAGGGAAATCAGGTATGCAGTGGATGGGCCGTCTGGGCCAGTCCGGCAGGCGGGTTGCAGCACCGCCCCGCAAGCCCACGGCCTTGGCTATCCCCGTGTTCTTCGAGGAGATCAGCCCTTGGTGCGTCCCGTGAGAAAATCGCCGGTTATTTCACAGAACACACAGGATACGCACCATGGACGCAGAACGCATCAACCTCATCGGCACCACCCTGGCGGACCTGGCCACCCGCACGCAAGAGTTACGGAGGTATCTTTGACTTCGATGCCAAATTCGAACGTCTGAGAACCGTCAACGCATCGCTCGAAGACCCCTCGGTCTGGAACGACCCGAAGAAGGCCCAGGAGCTGGGCAAAGAACAAAAGTCGCTCTCCAGTGTGGTTGTCACGCTGGACAAGCTGACTCGCGAGCTGGCCGACAACGCCGAGCTGTACGAGATGAGCAAGGAAGAAGGCGATGAAGCCGGCCTGCTCACCATCGAAGCCGAAGCCGACAAGCTGCGCCCGCTGATCGAAGAGCTGGAATTCCGCCGCATGTTCAGCAACGAGGCCGACCCGCTGAACTGCTTTGTGGACATCCAGGCCGGGGCCGGTGGCACCGAAGCGTGCGACTGGGCCAGCATGCTGCTGCGCCAATACCTCAAGTACGCCGAGCGCAAGGGTTTCAAGGCCACGGTGGAAGAAGAAACCGCGGGCGACGTGGCGGGCATCAAGAGCGCCACGATCAAGATCGAAGGCGAATACGCCTACGGCCTGCTGCGCACCGAAACCGGCGTGCACCGCCTGGTGCGCAAGAGCCCGTTCGACAGCTCCGGCGGGCGCCACACCTCGTTCGCCTCGCTGTTTGTCTACCCCGAGATTGATGACTCGATCGAGATCAACATCAACCCGGCCGACGTGCGCACTGACACCTACCGCGCATCCGGCGCGGGCGGTCAGCACATCAACAAGACCGACTCGGCCGTGCGCCTGACGCACATCCCCACTGGCATCGTCGTGCAGTGCCAGGACGGCCGCAGCCAGCACAGCAACCGCGACGTGGCCTGGCAGCGCCTGCGCAGCCGCCTGTATGACTACGAAATGCGCAAGCGCCAGGAAGAGCAGCAGAAGCTGGAAGACACCAAGACCGATGTGGGCTGGGGCCACCAGATCCGCTCGTACGTGCTGGACAACAGCCGTATCAAGGACTTGCGCACCAACGTGGAAGTTTCGGCCACGCAAAAGGTGCTGGACGGCGACCTCGATGTGTTCATCGAGGCCTCGCTCAAGCAGGGCGTGTGATGCGCCCCCTGCCGCAGCCGCTGGGCCCCGCCGCCCTGCCCCTGAGTGGGTGCCCGGCATGAGCCGCATCCCCACCCAGGCCATCATCTTCGACATGGATGGCACGATGATCGACTCCATGCCCTGGCACGCCCAGGCATGGGTCGAATTTGCGCGCCGCCGCCGCATGGACGTGGACGTGCCCGACCTGATGGCACGCACCACCGGGCGCAACGGTACCGAGTGCATCCGCGAGTTGCTGGGCCGCGAGGTGCCGCAGGACGAAGCCGACGCCCTGACCCGCGAGAAGGAAGACATCTACCGCGAGCTGTTCGGCCCCCGTTTTGCCGAAGTGGCGGGGTTTCGCCAATTTGCGCGGCAGGTGGCAGACCGCGGCTTGAAGGTGGCAGTGGGCACGGCAGGCGACATTCACAACGTGCACTTTGCCCTGTCGCACCTGCAGATGGATGTGCAGCCCCTGGCCATTGTGCGTGGCGATGAAGGTCTGCCGGGCAAGCCCGAGCCCGCCATCTTCCTGGAAGCTGCCCGCCGGATCGACGTGCCGCCGCAGCACTGCATAGTTTTTGAAGACGCCCCTTTTGGCATTGAAGCCGCCCGCCGCGCAGGCATGCGCGCCGTGGCGGTGTGCAGCACGCACAGCCCCGCGCAATTGGCAGGCCCCCATGTACTGGCTGCCGTGCGCGATTACACCGAACTCATGAACACCGACTTTCTGGAGAGCATCCATGTTGCAACTGTCTAAAGAAGATGGACAGGCCGCGCCTGTAGCCATCCGCCGCGAAGACTACACCGCCCCCGCCTACTGGATCGACAGCGTCGAGCTCACGTTCGACCTGGACCCCGCCAAGACCCGTGTGCTCAACCGCATGACGCTGCGCCGCAACGCCGACGTGCCCGCGCAGCCGCTGCGCCTGCACGGCGAAGACCTGAACCTGGCGCGCGTGCTGGTCAACGGCCAGGGCACCTCGTTCAAGATGGACGGCGGCCAGCTGGTGCTGGAAAACCTGCCCGAAGGCACTGACGCGTTCGCGCTCGAAATCTTCACCACCTGCGCGCCCGCCAAGAACACCAAGCTCATGGGCCTGTACGTGAGCAACGATTCTTTCTTCACCCAGTGCGAGGCCGAAGGTTTCCGCCGCATCACCTACTTCCTGGACCGCCCCGATGTGATGGCCAGCTACAGCGTGACGCTGCGGGCCGACAAGACGCAATACCCCGTGCTGCTGAGCAACGGCAACCTGGTGGACAGCGGCGACCTGGAAGACGGCCGCCACTTTGCCAAGTGGGTGGATCCGCACAAGAAGCCCTGCTACCTGTTTGCCCTGGTGGCGGGCAAGCTGGTGGCACGGGAGCAAAAGATCCGCACCCGCGCAGGCACCGACCACCTGCTGCAGGTGTACGTGCGCCCCGGTGACCTGGGCAAGACCGAGCACGCCATGAACTCGCTGATGGCCAGCATCGCCTGGGACGAAGCCCGCTTTGGCCTGCCGCTGGATCTGGAGCGCTTCATGATCGTCGCCACCAGCGACTTCAACATGGGCGCCATGGAAAACAAGGGCCTGAATATCTTCAACACGAAGTACGTTCTGGCCAGCGAAGCCACCGCCACCGACACAGACTTCGCCAACATCGAAAGCGTGGTCGGCCACGAGTACTTCCACAACTGGACGGGCAACCGCGTGACCTGCCGCGACTGGTTCCAGCTGAGCCTGAAGGAAGGCCTCACCGTCTTCCGTGACCAGGAATTCAGCATGGACCTGGCGGGCAGCCCCTCGGCCCGCGCCGTCAAGCGCATCGAAGACGTGCGCGTGCTGCGCACCGCCCAGTTCCCCGAAGACGCAGGCCCCATGGCCCACCCGGTGCGGCCTGACAGCTACGTCGAGATCAACAACTTCTACACCGTCACCATCTACGAAAAAGGCTCCGAGGTCGTGCGCATGCAGCACAACCTGGTGGGCCGCGACGGTTTTGCCAAGGGCATGAAGCTGTACTTCGAGCGCCACGACGGCCAGGCCGTGACCTGTGACGACTTCGTACAAGCCATTGCCGATGCCAACCCGGCAAGCCCCTTGGCGCAGCATCTGCCCCAGTTCAAGCGCTGGTACAGCCAGGCCGGCACACCCCGCGTGCGCGCTACGGGCGTGTATGACGCCGCCACGCGCAGCTACGCGCTCACGCTGTCGCAAAGCTGCCCCGCCACGCCTGGCCAGTCGAGCAAAGAGCCGTTTGTGATTCCGGTAGAGCTGGGGCTGCTCAGCGCATCGGGCGCCCCCTTGGCCCTGCAACTGGAGGGCGAAGGCGCCAGTGGTGCAACGTCTCAAGTGCTGGTGCTGACCGAAGCGTCGCAAACCTTCACCTTCACCAACCTGGATGCAGCCCCGGTGCCATCGCTGCTGCGCAACTTCAGCGCGCCCGTAGTGCTGGACATCGACTACACCGATGCCGAACTGCTGACCCTGCTGGCGCACGACACCGATGCCTTCAACCGCTGGGAAGCAGGCCAGCGCCTGGCACTGCGCATTGCTATCAATCACATAGCTGGCAGCGCTGATCTGGCGGGCGCTACAGGCGCTTTTGAGCCTAAACTTCTGGGCACTGCTTTTGTGGAGGCCATGCGCGCCGTGCTGCGCCATCCCGCCCTGGACGCAGCCTTCAAGGAACTGGTGCTCACCCTGCCTTCAGAGACCTACATCGCCGAGCAACTGGACGTGGTGGACCCGCAGCGTATCCACGCCGTGCGCGAAGCCATGCGCACCGAACTGGCGCTGGCCTTGCAGGCCGATTGGGAATGGGCCTGGGAACAACACCAGAACACCGGTGGCTACCGACCCGACAGCGTGTCTGCCGGCCGCCGCGCACTCAGCGGCATGGCCTTGCACATGCTGTGCATCGCCGCCAAGACAACGGGCGATGCCGTCTGGCCCGGCAAGGCCTACCAGCGTTTCAAGGACGCCGGCAACATGACCGACCGCTTCAACGCCCTCACAGCCCTGGTCGCCAGCGGCCATGAGCTGGCCGCCCCTGCCCTGGCCCGCTTCCACGCTCTGTTCAAGGACGAACCCTTGGTCATCGACAAGTGGTTTGCCCTGCAGGCGGGCGCCCCGGACCGGGGCGGTAACATCCTGCCCATCGTGCGCCAGCTGATGCAGCACCCGGACTTCAGCCTCAAGAACCCCAACCGTGCGCGCAGCGTCATCTTCAGCTACTGCAACGCCAACCCCGGCGCCTTCCACCGCCAGGACGCCGGTGGCTATGTGTTCTGGAGCGAGCGCGTGATTGAGCTCGACGCCATCAATCCGCAAGTGGCTGCCCGCCTGGCCCGCGCACTGGACCGCTGGAAGAAGCTGGCTGACCCCTGGCGCACCGCAGCCCGCGAAGCCATCGCCCGCGTGGCCGCCCGCGAGGGACTGAGCAACGACGTGCGCGAAGTCGTCAACCGCGCGCTGTCTGAATAATCAAGGAGAACCCCATGGCAAAACCCATCAGCCTCACCCGTTACCTCGTCGAGCAGCAACGCGTTGACGGCCACATCCCCGGCGACCTGCGCCTGCTGCTGGAGGTGGTTGCCCGCGCCTGCAAACGCATCAGCCAGGCCGTGAACAAAGGCGCGCTCGGCGGCGTGCTGGGCAGCGCCGACAGCGAGAACGTGCAAGGCGAAGTTCAGAAGAAACTGGACATCATTGCCAACGAAGTGCTGATCGAAGCCAACGAGTGGGGCGGTCACCTGGCAGCCATGGCTTCAGAAGAGATGGACAGCATCTACCTGGTGCCCAACCGTTACCCACAAGGCGAATACCTGCTGCTGTTCGATCCCCTCGACGGCTCCAGCAACATCGATGTGAACGTGAGCATCGGCACCATCTTCAGCGTGCTCAAGAAGCCCGAAGGCTCGCCTGGCGTGACCGAGCAGGACTTCCTGCAAGCCGGCGCCCAACAGGTCGCAGCCGGCTATTGCGTCTATGGCCCGCAAACCACCCTGGTGCTCACGGTGGGCGATGGCGTGGCCATGTTCACCCTGGACCGCGAACAAGGCTCCTTCGTTCTCACGCAAGAAAACGTGCGCATCCCTGAAGACACCAAGGAATTCGCGATCAACATGAGCAACATGCGCCACTGGGACGAGCCCGTGAAGCGTTACATCGACGAATGTCTACAAGGCAAGGAAGGCCCGCGCGGCAAGGATTTCAATATGCGCTGGATCGCCTCCATGGTGGCCGACGTGCACCGCATCCTGACCCGCGGCGGCGTTTTCATGTACCCCTGGGACAAGCGTGAGCCCAACAAGCCAGGCAAGCTGCGCCTCATGTACGAAGCCAACCCCATGAGCTGGCTGGTCGAACAAGCCGGCGGCGCAGCCACCAACGGCAAGCAACGCATTCTGGACATCCAGCCCCGGCAACTACACGAACGCGTGAGCGTCATCCTCGGCTCCAAGAACGAGGTGGAGCGGGTCACCAGCTACCATTCGACGCTATAATTTGAGTCTAAAGCCGGTGTAGCTCAGTCGGTAGAGCAGCTCATTCGTAATGAGAAGGTCGGGTGTTCGATTCATCTCTCCGGCACCAAATAAAAGGCCCTGATTCGCAAGAGTCAGGGCTTTTTTATTGGCGATGGGCGGGAGAGGAGATGCAATCGAATAGCTTCAGCTCTCGGGACCTGAGCCGAGCAGATGCCGACTTTGATGATCGGCACCAGTCACTCGAACGCGCCTCGAACTCAAACACATAGCAACTCACGCTAAGTGCATTCAGTACGACGCCCTGTTCGTCACAGTTAACACCACACCTTCCAAGACACACAGCGCAAAAATTTGCTTGCGAATTTCTGCGGGGCATGGAAACTTCGGAGCTAGCGCACTGCGCAAAGATACAGCGCAAGTCGAGCCACCAACAGATGATCTTGCCAACACCACTGCAGGGAGGCATAAAGGCCGTGCAACCCAAGCAACCAATGGATCGCCGCAGCGGACGAGACCGCAGGCAAACGGTGGGCCAACCCCCGCAGAATCATGAAAGAAGAGCAACGGTTGAGCCTCGCCAACCCGAGGTGATCGAGATTGAAGTCACCCCGGAAGAGCTGGATGCCATGGGGTTTGCTACCCGGCAAGGCACATCGCCATCTTCCTCGCACTCGTCACAATTCCAAGCCCAGCTGCGGCGCAAGCCAGACATGGCGATCGCAGCACCTCAGTCGAAATGCTGACCGTCTCCCATGCGCAAGATGCGGTGCGCAACCATGTCCAGAGCAGGCTTGCTGATCCCTTGTTTGTCCGTCCACACCTTGGGAGTCAGCGCACCGGTCACCGAGATGGCATCCCCTTCGTGGGTGCGCAAAAGGCTGTCACACACATCGGAATCAAAAGCGATCAGATTGACCAGCACACCTTCAGAGTCAGCACCCAGAACCCTGAGCTTGGCAACGCAATAAGGCCTGCCGGCCTTGTCCACCCGGCGCTCGGCCGAACTCCACACGCGGCCTGCCACCAAACCTTCAATCATGTTGTCCCCGATCCCATGTTTTGCATTGCACAAAGCAAAAAAGCCCGGCTCCTTTCAGAACCGGGCTTTTGCAATCAATGGTCGGCGTGGCGGGATTCGAACTCGCGACCCCTTGCACCCCATGCAAGTGCGCTACCAGGCTGCGCTACACGCCGACAAGACTTAGATTATATACACAAAATCGACCTTCTCACGAAAGAAGCGCCTTTATCTCCAACAATTCTCGGCGCACCGCGATCAAGTCCAACACAGCGCCAACATCCACTGACGATGCAGCAAGGTAGCCGTGTTCAGCACCACCTTCTGCACCATCACTCGCGTCCAGCATGGGCGCTGCATTTTCACGCTCTACGTGGGAGAGCTCTTGCAGACGGTTGCGTGCACCGCTGATCGTGAAGCCTTGGTCGTAGAGCAGATCCCGAATCCGGCGGATCATCAGCACCTCGTGGTGCTGGTAATACCGGCGATTGCCCCGACGCTTCATGGGACGCAACTGCGTGAATTCCTGCTCCCAATAACGCAGCACATGCGGCTTGACGCCGCAGAGTTCAGCGACCTCACCGATGGTGAAGTAGCGTTTGGCCGGAATGACAGGAAGCGTTACGCCCATGATGGGAGACCGACGAAGACGTTAAACCGCCTAGCGTACTGCAGAGGCGGCTGCGTCACCACTGTCGTTGCGCAGATTTCTCGGAGATCCGATAAATGGTTCACGCCGCGCTGTCAGCGGC
This sequence comes from uncultured Acidovorax sp., assembly GCF_964021665.1. Classification (NCBI taxonomy): domain Bacteria; kingdom Pseudomonadati; phylum Pseudomonadota; class Betaproteobacteria; order Burkholderiales; family Comamonadaceae; genus Acidovorax; species uncultured Acidovorax sp. The sequence goes on along the minus strand of NZ_CAXIAK010000081.1, from coordinate 7,846 downwards.
GCTGCCTTGTATCTGCTCCTTGAGTTTGCTGCTGGCGTGAAAGGTGACCACGCGCCGGGCCTCGATCGGGATCTCTTCCCCGGTACGAGGGTTGCGTCCAGGCCGTGGAGCCTTGGTCCGGATCTGGAAGTTGCCAAATCCGGACAGCTTCACGTCCTTGCCGTCAATCAAGCTCTGCACGATGAGATCAAAGAAGGCATCGACCATGTCCTTGGACTCGCGCTTGTTCAAGCCGATCTGGTCAAACAACAGGTCTGCCAGCTGGGCTTTCGTCAGCGCGTTGGTCTCAAGGCTGTCAACTGCGAATTCAATCACTTGGGGCATCTTCCAGCATTAAACGCGCAGGCGGCCACCCGTGCGGGCAACCAGCTGCGTGACCACGGCCTGCACGGCCGCTTCGATTTCAGCCTCGGTGAGCGAGGCTTCGTCGCGACCCAAGGTCAAGCGCACCGCCAGACTCTTTTCTCCGGCAGCCACAGCGCCACCTGCGGCGTGCTCTTCCCCAGGCCGGACCGCCTTGGGACGGTACACGTCAAACAGCACAGCGGAACGCAGCAGTGACGCAGGCACAGCCGACTCCACAGCAGCCATGACTTCGCTGTGGGTCACACGCTCTGCCACAACAATTGCCAGATCGCGTTCCACCGCCTGGTGTTTGGCCACAGCCTTGAACTGAGGCACGGTGCGTTGCAGCACTGCGTCCAGCTCCAGCTCGAACAGCACAGGAGCCTGGGGCAATTCCCACGACTGGCGCCATTGCGGATGCAACTCGCCCACGTGGCCAATCAGCTTGCCGTTCATCAGCACACGGGCGCAGCGGCCAGGGTGCATCGCCGGGTGGGTACCAGGCTCGAAGGTGGCACGCAGCGGTGCCAGCATCGCTTCAACATCGCCCTTGACGTCGAAGAAGTCAATGCCCTGCTCTTTGCGCCCCCACTGGAGCACATCGTTGGCACCATAGGCCACACCCGCCACCCGCATGGGCTGGTGAAAGCCTTCCACGGTGGTGTCGGTGTTGGCCACAGAAGCATCACGCAAGAACACACGGCCAAGCTCAAACACGCGCACGCGCTGAGCCTTGCGGTCCAGGTTGAACTTGAGCACTTGCAGCAACGAGCCCAGCAGCGTGGAGCGCATCACACTCATCTGACTGGCAATCGGGTTGAGCAACTTGATCGGGTTGGAGTTGCCAGCCAGCTCATGTTCCCAGCGTTCTTCGACGAAGCTGAAGTTGATGGTTTCCTGATAACCGAGCCCGGCCAGCAGGCGGCGCACGGCAAAGGGGCTGCGCGTTGCTTCGGCCGGCAGCTTGGGCGTGATGGGCGCCAAGGGTGGAGTGGTCGGCAGGTTGTTGTAACCCACCATGCGTGCCACCTCTTCGATCAGGTCTTCTTCGATCGCAATATCAAAACGGTAGCTCGGAGGAGTCACCGTGATCACACCGTCTGACTCGGACACAGGCAAGCCCAGGCGCTTCAAGGCGTCCACACATTGCGCTTGCGTGAGCGGCATGCCAATGACCTTGGCAGCGCGGGCCACGCGCAGCGCCACGGGCTGAGCCGCTGGCAGATGCACCACTTGGTCGTCTACCGGGCCGCAAGCTGTCTCGGCAGTGCCGCAGATGTCGATCACCAGCTGGGTGATGCGCTCGATGTGCTCCACCGTCAGGCTCGGGTCCACACCGCGTTCAAAGCGGTGCCCAGCATCGGTAGAGAAATTGAAGCGGCGCGAACGCCCCGCCACCGCCTTGGGCCACCAGAAGGCGGCCTCGATGTAGATGTTTTCCGTGTCGTCGGAAACGGCAGTGGCATCACCGCCCATGATCCCGGCGAGCGACTCCACCTGGCTGTCATCGGCAATCACGCCGACTTTTTCATCCACCGTGACGGTATTGCCGTTGAGCAGCTTGAGTTGCTCGCCCGCCTTGCCCCAGCGCACGTCAAGGCCGCCGTGGATCTTGTCGAGGTCAAAAATGTGCGATGGACGGCCCAGCTCGAACATCACGTAGTTGGAAATATCCACCAAGGGCGACACGCCCCGCTGACCGCAACGGGCCAGGCGATCCAGCATCCACTGCGGCGTGGCGGCGCGGGTGTTCACATTGCGCACGATGCGGCCCGAGAAACGACCGCACAAATCAGGCGCACTGACCTTCACCGACAACTTGTCGGCCAGCTTGGTTGGCACGGCTGGGAACGCTGGCTGCTTGAGCGGAGCCCCCGTCAGCGCAGACACCTCGCGGGCAATGCCGTAAACGCTCAGGCAATGCGCGAGATTGGGCGTGAGCTTGAGGGTGAACAGCGTGTCGTCCAGATTCAGGTAGGCACGAATGTCCTGCCCCACAGGCGCTGCAGCATCCAGCTCCAGCAAGCCACCATGGTCTTCCGACAATTTGAGCTCACGGGCCGAGCACAACATGCCCTGGCTCTCCACACCGCGCAACTTGCCCACCTTGATGAGGAAGGGCTTGCCATCGTCACCGGGTGGCAACTCGGCACCCACCAAGGCGCAAGGCACCTTGATGCCCACACGGGCGTTGGGCGCGCCGCAAACGATGTTCAGCAGGGCGCCCTGCCCCACATCGACCTGGCACACGCGCAGGCGATCGGCGTCAGGATGCTGCACAGCTTCCTTGATCTCGCCCACGACGATTTTGGTGAAGGGAGGCGCCACGGGACGCAGTTCTTCGACCTCCAGCCCTGCCATGGTCAGGGTGTCGGCCAGCTCTTGCGTCGTCAGCGGTGGATTGCAGAATTCGCGCAACCAGGACTCAGGAAATTGCATAGTGGGATTCTTTGGCGTTGCTCTTAAAAAAGTAGCAGCTAGCGCTTTTTGCTAAGGGGTTTCAGCAACCAGACATGCTGAAACCCAGTGAATACAAGCGCAGCCAGCTCACTTTTTTGCGTTATTGGAACTGCGACAGGAAACGGATGTCACCGTCGAAGAACAGGCGCAGGTCGTTCACGCCATAGCGCAGCATGGTCAGGCGATCAGGCCCCATGCCAAAGGCGAAGCCGATGTACTTCTCAGGATCAAGCCCCATGTTGCGGACCACGTTGGGGTGCACCTGACCTGAACCTGCCACTTCCAGCCAACGGCCAGCCAAGGGGCCCGTCTGGAACTGGATGTCGATTTCGGCACTGGGCTCTGTGAACGGGAAGAAGCTGGGGCGGAACCGCAGCACCAAGTCGTCGCTCTCGAAGAAAGTGCGGCAGAAGTCGGTGAAGATGACCTTCAAATCCTTAAAGCTCACGTTCTCGCCAATCCACAAGCCTTCGCATTGGTGGAACATGGGCGAATGCGTGGCGTCGCTGTCCACGCGGTAGGTGCGGCCCGGAGCGATCACGCGAATCTCGGGCATGGCTTGGCCTGCATCAAGCAGCGCGCGGTGCTTTTTCACATGCTGCACGGCATGGCGAATCTGCATCGGGCTGGTGTGGGTTCGCAGCAGGTTGGGGGCGGTGGCAGTGCCGCCCTCCACGTAGAACGTATCGTGCATGGAACGCGCAGGGTGGTCTTCCGGCGTGTTCAGTGCAGTGAAGTTGAACCAGTCGGTCTCGATCTCGGGGCCTTGAGCCACATCGAAACCCATGGAGCCGAAAATGCCCTCGATGCGCTCCAGCGTGAGCGACACAGGGTGCAAACCGCCCTGCCCGCGTTGGCGGCCTGGCAGGCTCACATCCAACGCCTCGGCCTTGAGTTGGGCTTGCAGCTCGGCATCAGCCAATGCCTGACGACGGGCCGTCAGTGCGGCTTCGATCGCCTGCTTGGTCAGGTTGATGGCAGCGCCACGGGACTTCTTCTCTTCGACGGACAGCTGCGCCATCCCCTTCATGAGCTCCGTCACACGGCCCGATTTGCCCAGAAACTGCGCCTTGGCGTTTTCCAGCTCAGCAGGGGTAGCGCTTTGAGCAAACAGTTGCTTCGCGCTTTCGACCAGAGAATCCAACTCGTTCATATCGACTCTTGAAAATAGACAAGGGCTAGTGCCTTTTCAAGCTCTAGCCCTTGCTGTTATTGCGCAAGAAGCTATCAAAACGATAGCCCCTTATCGTGATCTCAAGCAGCCAGCTTGGCCTTGACTTGGTTCACGATGCTGCCGAAGGCAGCCTTGTCGTGCACTGCGAGGTCGGCCAGCATCTTGCGGTCGATCTCGATGGAAGCCTTCTTCAGGCCGTTGGCGAACTGGCTGTAAGTCAGGCCCAGTTCACGTGCAGCGGCGTTGATACGGGCAATCCACAACTGGCGGAACACGCGCTTCTTGTTGCGGCGGTCACGGTAGGCATATTGCCCAGCCTTCATTACCGCCTGTTTGGCGATACGGAAGACATTACCGCGGCGACCACGGAAACCCTTGGCAAGGGCGAGAACTTTCTTGTGACGGGCACGGGCCGTTACACCACGTTTGACGCGAGGCATGTATGTACTCCTTGTTCGTCAGTTATTACAGGCCAGCGCTAGGCAGCATTTGTGCGATCGAGCCCATGTTGGTCTCATGCACATTCACTGCACCACGCAGATGGCGCTTGTTCTTGGTGGTCTTCTTGGTCAAGATGTGACGCTTGAAGGCCTGACCGCGCTTGACGGTACCACCTGGACGAACGCGGAAACGTTTTTTCGCGCTGCTCTTGGTCTTCATTTTGGGCATTTGAATGCTCCTTTTCGTTGTGCTCGTGAGGCGTTTGCAAACCGATCTGCAAACTTGTTGGCCCCGAGCCACTTTTACCCAGGATGTGACTCCTGGGGATTGGCAGTGCGAACACTGCCTTTGACCGGCATGCATTTGCACGCAAGCCGACAAACTTATCAAACCTCGCTAAGACGGCGCTGCTCCCTTAGGCAGCGGCGCCACCTGCAGCACTGTCTGCAGCAGGCTTGGCCGCAGCAGGCTTCTTCTTGCCCGGTGCGATCATCATGATCATCTGGCGGCCTTCCAACTTGGGAAACTGCTCAATGATGATCGAATCACCCAAATCATCGCGAATACGGTTCAGCAAGGCCAAACCTAGTTCCTGATGGGTGATTTCACGCCCGCGAAAACGCAAAGTGATCTTGCATTTATCGCCATCCGCCAAAAAGCGGCGGATGTTGCGCAATTTGATGTTGTAGTCGCCATCGTCCGTACCAGGACGGAACTTGACTTCCTTGATCTCGATGACCGTCTGCTTCGCCTTGGCTTCCGCAGCGCGTTTTTGCTCCTGGTACTTGAACTTTCCATAGTCCATCAGGCGGCAAACCGGGGGGTTGGCCGTTGCAGCAATTTCCACCAGATCCACATCCAGCTCGCCAGCCATGCGAAGGGCTTCCATCAAACTCACAACACCCAAAGGCTCGTTGTCAGGCCCAGAGAGACGAACTTCTGGGGCCATGATTTCACGGTTCAGGCGGTGCTTGCGCTCTTCACGCTGGCGACGATCACGAAATTCAGTAGCGATGGCTATCTTCCTTGAATCAAAATGCTACGAAAATTGTAGCTACACCCGCGCAACTGGCGTGCCCCAGAGCTAGATTTAATCAAAATCAGGCTTTGTCAGCGATGTCTTTTGCGATGAGTTCAATGAACGCATCTACCGACATCACACCGAGGTCACGGTTGCCCCGGGCGCGCACTGCGACGGCTCCTGCTGCCTTTTCCTTGTCGCCCGCGACGAGGATATAGGGCAGCTTTTGCAACGAATGCTCGCGTATTTTATACGTAATCTTTTCGTTACGCAGATCCAGGGCGACCCTAAGGTCTTGATTGGGCAGTGCTTTTTGCAGTTTTGCTGCAATTTCACGACAGTAATCCGCTTGAGAATCGGTGATGTTGAGCACCGAGACCTGCACCGGCGCCAACCATGTGGGCAGTGCGCCCGAATGCTGCTCGATCAAAATGCCGATAAAACGCTCCAGGCTGCCCACGATGGCGCGGTGCAACATGATGGGGCGGTGGCGTGCGCCGTCTTCGCCCACAAATTCTGCATCCAAACGCTCTGGCAGGTTGGGGTCCACCTGGATCGTGCCGCACTGCCACTGGCGCCCCAAAGCATCCTTGAGCGTGTATTCGATCTTGGGGCCGTAGAAAGCGCCTTCGCCCGGCAGGTACTCAAACTCACAACCGGAGGCGCGCAGGCCTTCGGCCAATGCTCTTTCCGCACGATCCCAGCTCTCCTCCGTGCCAATGCGCTTTTCCGGGCGGGTCGAGAGCTTGTAGATGATGTCGGTGAAGCCAAAATCCTTGTAGACCTTCTGCAGCAGCTTGGTGAAAGCCACCACCTCCGACTGGATCTGGTCTTCGGTACAGAAGATGTGGCCATCATCCTGCGTGAAGGCGCGCACCCGCATGATGCCGTGCAAGCCGCCGGTCGGCTCGTTGCGGTGGCACTGCCCGAATTCACCGAACCGCAGAGGCAGATCACGATAGCTCTTGATGCCTTGCTTGAAGATGATGATGTGGCCAGGGCAGTTCATCGGCTTGAGCGCATAGTCACGCTTTTCCGACTCGGTCACCAACATCTTCTCGCGGTACTCGTCCCAGTGCGCAGTCTTCTCCACCAGGCTCTGATCCAGGATCTGCGGGCCCTTGACCTCTTGGTAACCGTTGTCCCGGTACACGCGGCGCATGTACTGCTCTACCTCTTGCCACACGGTCCAGCCCTTGGGGTGCCAGAACACGGTACCGGGCGAATGCTCGTCAATGTGGAACAAGTCCAGCTCACGGCCAAGCTTGCGGTGGTCGCGCTTCTCGGCTTCTTCCAGCATCGTCAGGTATTGCTGCAACTCATCTTTGCTCGCCCAAGCCGTGCCATACACGCGCTGCAGCATTTCGTTGCGGTGGTCACCGCGCCAGTACGCGCCCGCCACCTTCATCAGCTTGAAGAACTTCAGCTTGCCAGTGCTTGGAACGTGTGGGCCGCGGCAAAGGTCTTCAAAATCACCTTCGCGGTACAGGCTCACATCTTCATTGCTGGGAATGCTGGCAATGATTTCAGCCTTGTAGTGTTCACCCAGGCCCTTGAAATAAGCCACAGCTTCATCACGCGGCAGCACCCGGCGCACCACCGGCTCGTCCTTCGCAGCCAACTCAGCCATCTTCTTCTCGATGGCTGCCAAGTCTTCAGGTGTAAACGGACGCTTGTACGCAAAGTCGTAATAAAAACCGTTTTCGATCACTGGCCCGATGGTGACCTGCGCATCAGGGAACAACTGCTTGACGGCATAAGCCAGCAAGTGGGCTGTGGAGTGGCGAATGACCTCCAGGCCATCCGCATCCTTGGCTGTGATGATGGACAGCGGGCTGTCTGCAGTGATCTGGTAACTGGTATCAACCACCTTGTCACCGATCTTGCCGGCCAATGCGGCCTTGGCCAGACCTGCACCAATCGACGCAGCGACTTCGGCCACGGTGACCGGGCCTGGAAATTCGCGCTGCGAGCCATCAGGAAGCGTAATGTGAATCATGGGATGTCCGTAAGAAAGGAGGCAGATGCGACGGCATCCGCAGAAAGTTCAAAACAAAAAAGCGCGGAACCGGCCGCGCTTTTTGGAGGGAGTGCATCTTGTGCAGGCGCGAACGGCCAGCCACTAGTGGCCGGTGAGGATCTCCGTCGTAGTTCGCGGTGTCATAACCAAGGTGCCTTTCTCGCTCTTGTAGGTGGAAATTGCCGACATTTTAACCACCCCCGGGGAGCGGACAGCAAAAAGCCCGGGCAAGCCCGGGCTCTGAGTCGCTACCTGCCAGCGCAGATCAGTGGAACTGCTCTTCTTCCGTAGAGCCTGTCAAGGCCTTCACGGAGGACGAGCCGCCCTGGATCACGGTGGTCACCTCGTCGAAGTAGCCTGCGCCCACTTCTTGCTTGTACGACGC
>NZ_CAXIAK010000080.1:0-15544 GCF_964021665.1 uncultured Acidovorax sp. | reverse complement strand
CCATCGTCACCAAGTACCTGGCTGAGCACGGCGTGGTGGTGGAAAAGACGGGCCTGTACAGCTTCTTCGTGATGTTCACCATCGGCATCACCAAGGGCCGCTGGAACACGCTGCTGACGGCGCTGCAGCAGTTCAAGGACGACTACGAGAAGAACCAGCCGATGTGGCGCATCCTTCCCGAGTTCTGCCAGCAGCACAAGCGCTACGAACGAATGGGCCTGCGCGACCTGTGCCAGCACGTGCACGAGATGTACGCCAAGTACGACATCGCCCGCCTGACGACGGAGATGTACCTGTCGGACCTGACGCCGGCCATGAAGCCTTCGGACGCATACGCACACATTGCCCAGCGCAAGACCGAGCGTGTGGAAATCGACCATCTGGAAGGCCGCATCACCGTGGGTCTGGTCACGCCTTACCCACCCGGCATTCCGCTGCTCATTCCTGGCGAAGTGTTCAACAAGAAGATCGTGGACTACCTCAAGTTCGCCCGCGAATTCGCCAAGCTGTGCCCCGGTTTTGAAACCGACATCCACGGCCTGGTGGAGGTGGAAGACGAGAACGGCCAGGTGCGCTTCTATGCCGACTGTGTGGCCGCCGAAGACAAGCCATCCAGGGCAGCGAAGACTCCGCGCGTCACGGCCGACAACATCGTGCAGCTGGGAGACGACGGCCCTTACGGCCGCACCATCTGAGACGAACAGCGTGGCGCGGTGAGCGCGCCAGCCGCTGCAAACGCTCCCTGGCGTGCCTCGGAGCGTTTTTTTATTGGGGGTTTTGAGGCGAGGCAGGGGGCATGTCCAGCCGCACCCGCACAAAGCTCGCAAACCGGGGCAGGCCCCCGTCGTGTGTGCCCCGGTAGCGGTAAGTCACCCAGCTGCCCAGCGGCGGCGGCTGGTCGCGGTCTGCATCGGTCAGTCCGGCCCCGAGCTTGAAGCGTTGACCCGTGGGCATCTCTACCAGCAGGGCGCCCAGCCGCCCGGCGTGCTTGCCCTTGCCGGGCAGGTGGCCTACGACCAGAGCCTCCGCGTCGTCATGCGTCTTGAGCTTGATGAGGTCATCGCTGCGGCCTGATCGATACAGCGATGCCCCTCGGTGCAGCATCAGCCCCTCGCCACCCGCGCGCACGGTGCGTTGCAGCAGGGCCTGCAAGGCGGCATCAGTGGCTACGCGCTGCTGTGGCACGGCCTGCACCCAGTCTTGCTCAATGGACGCGACCAGCGTTTTCAAGGCAGCCAGGCGTTCGTCGAACACACCGCCGTGGGCGGGCAGGTCAAACACCATGAAGCGCATCTGCCGCCACGCGGCATTATCCGGCTGCTGCTGGCGCGTGGTGGACTGGGCATGGGCAAAGCGGCCACGCCCGGCCCACAGCTCACCATCCATGGGCGTGGCGGGCCAGCCTGCGGTAAACCACGCGGGTGCCGCCACGGTTTCTCCGCCGCGCGTGCGCAAGGTGTGCCCATCCCAATAGCCGCGCACGCCGTCGTATTTTTCGCTCACCCAGTAGTCGGCCAGTGGCATGCCGGGGCGGTACACATTGGCCAGCAGCAGGGCAGGTGCATCAGCCGCCCAAGCCGCAGGGGTGGCCAGCGGGAGCAGGGGGTTCAGAGGGCTCAGGGACGCCAGGCTCAGCCAGGTCAGGTAGCGTCTGCGATGCATGGGTCGTCAGGTGTTGCTATCAAAAAAATAGCTGCTAGCGCTTGTGAAATAAGCGCTAGCAGCCAATTTGATGTGAAGCTTGTTCAGCCCTTGGTTTTAGACCTGGTCTGCGCTCAGCCCAGCGGTCTGGCTGAAGCCACCGTCCACGTAGGTGATTTCAGCCGTCATGCCGCTGGCCAGGTCGGACAGCAGGAAGGCAGCCACATTGCCCACGTCTTCAATGGTCACGTTGCGGCGCAGGGGCGAGGCGTCGGCCACACGGCTGAGCAGCTTGCCAAAGTCCTTGATGCCGCTGGCGGCCAGGGTCTTGATGGGGCCGGCGCTGATGCCGTTGGCGCGGATGCTGCGGCCGTCTTCGGTGCGGCCCACGGCTTCGGCCAGGTAGCGCACGCTGGCTTCCAGGCTGGCCTTGGCCAGGCCCATGGTGTTGTAGTTGGGGATGGAGCGCAGCGCGCCCAGGTAAGACAGCGTCAGCAACGACGACTTGTCGTTCAGGTAAGGCAGGGCAGCCTTGGCCATGGCAGGGAAGCTGTAGGCGCTGATGTCATGCGCAATGCGGAAGTTCTCGCGCGAGAGGCCGTCCAGGAAGTTGCCAGCGATGGCTTCGCGGGGCGCAAAGCCAATGCTGTGCACAAAGCCGTCGAATTTGGGCCAGACCTGGCTCAGGTCGGCAAACATGCGGGCAATCTGCTCGTCGCTGGCCACATCGCAGTCAAACACCAGTGTGGAATTGAACTCGGCAGCGAACTCGGTGATGCGGTCCTTGAAGCGCTCACCCACGTAGCTGAAAGCCAGCTCGGCACCCTGTTCGTGGCAGGCCTTGGCAATGCCATAGGCGATGGAACGGTTGGACAGCACGCCGGTGATGAGCAGTTTCTTGCCGGTCAGAAAACCCATGTTTCTTCTCCTTCGGGGATGGGGTGGGGCCCACGGGCATAGCGCATAGGGGAATGCGCCAAGCGGTGCGGTGGCCAATGAACGTAGTGCAGAATTGTCTCATGCGGTTTTGGCTTACTTTTTTGCTGATGGGATGCGCGGCCCCCGCCTGGGCAGCGCACGCTTACGCCCTGTGGGGCGAGCCCAAATACCCTGCCGGGTTTGACCACTTTGCCTACGTGAACCCCACCGCCCCCAAGGGCGGCGAGCTGCGCTTGGTGAGCAACCTGCGCGTGTCCACGTTCGACAAGTACAACCCCTTCACCATCAAAGGCAATGCGCCCGCCTACCTGTCGTCGCTGATGTTCGACTCTTTGCTGGTGGGTGCGCAGGATGAAACGGCCACCGGCTACGGCCTGCTGGCGCAGGATGTGGAGGTAGCGCCCGATGGCCTTTCGGCCACCTTTCGCCTGCGGCCCGAAGCGCGCTTTCACCACGGCAAGCCGGTGCTGGCGCAGGACGTCAAGCACAGCTTCGACACGCTGATCGGGCCCTTCACCTCGCCCGCCTACAAAACCTTGCTGGCTGAGGTGGCCGGGGTGGATGTGGTGGACGACCGCACCGTGCGCTACCGCTTCAAGCTGCCCAACCGCGAGCTGCCCCTCACCGTGGGTGGCCTGCCGGTGTTCAGCCGCGACTGGGGGGTAGAAAACGGCAAGGCCAAGCCGTTCGATCAGGTGGTCACCGACATCCCAATTGGCAGCGGCCCTTACAAGATCGGCCCGGTGCAGTTTGGCAAAGACATCACCTACGTGCGTGACCCGCAATACTGGGCGCGCGATTTGAATGTGCGCAAAGGCACGGCCAACTTTGACCGCATCCTGGTCAAGATCTACAAAGACAGCACGGCACGGCTCGAGGCCCTGAAAGCGGGCGAGTTTGACCTGATGCGCTTTTTCAGCGCGGGCGACTGGGCCCGGCGCGTGAACGGCAAGAAGTTCGATACCGGCGAGCTGGTCAAGGGCGAGTTCAAGCACAAGCTGCCCGCAGGGTTTCAAAGCTACGTGCTCAACACCCGCCGCCCCTTCCTGCAGGACGTGCGCGTGCGCGAGGCGCTGGGCCTGGCGGTGGACTATGAATGGATGAACCGCCAGCTGTTCTACGGTGCTTACCAGCGCGTGAATGGCCTGTTCGGCAATACGGCCTGCGAGACCCGGGGCACCCCGTCGCCTGAAGAACTGGCGCTGATGGAACCCTGGCGCAAGCACATTCCCGCCGCAGCGTTCGGCCCCATGACGGTGCCACCCCGCACCGATGGCGACTCGTCACTGCGCGCCAACCTTCGCCGGGCCCAGGCCTTGCTCAAGGAAGCGGGCTGGGAGGTGCGCGATGGTGCCCTGCGCAACGCCCAGGGTCAGGCCATGGTGCTGGAGTATATGGACAGCAACGAAGGCGGCGTGCGCACCGTCACGCCCTGGATGCGCGCGCTGGAGAAGCTCGGCATCACGCTCAAGTTCCGCTCGGTGGACTTTGCCCTGTACCAGCAGCGGCTGCAGAAGTTTGACTTCGACATTACCTCCATGGCCTACCAGGGCACCAACAACCCGGGCCAGGAGTTTGCTGACATGTTTGGCAGCGCGGCGGCCGACATGGAAGACTCCGGCAACTTCCCCGGCGTGAAGAACCCTGCGGTGGACGCGATGATCAAGGCCATGACTTCGGCCAAGACCGAGGCGCAACTGCTGCCCGCCTGCCATGCGCTCGAACGCATCATTGCCCACAGCCACTACCTGATTCCGCAGTGGACGGCGGGCACGCACCGCATGGCCTACAACGCATGGCGGCTGGCGCGGCCGGACGCCATGCCGCCCTACGCCAGTGGCGAGGGCTGGGCGATCGACACGTGGTGGGCGCGCAACCCGCCGCAGACGGCGCCTGACAAGAAGTGAGAAGCAGCGCAGCGTTTGCCTCCAGCGCCTTCTTGCCCCACAGCCCAACGCTCGGACTTCACCCAACCAGCCCATGTTTGCCTACATCCTCAAACGTTTTTTGCTGATGTTTCCCACCCTGCTGGGCGTGCTGCTGCTCACCTTTGTGGTGGTGCAGTTCGTGCCCGGCGGCCCGGTGGAGCAGTACATGGCCGAAGCCAAGGCCGGGATGGCTGGCGGCGGCGGTGCCGAAGGCGGCGGCATGGGCTACCGCGGCGCGCAGGGGGTGGATCCCAAGCGGCTGGAGCAGATCAAGGCGCTGTACGGCTTCGACAAACCTGCGCACGAGCGTTTCTTTCAGATGCTGGGCCAGTTCGCACGGTTTGACCTCGGCAGCAGCTTTTTTCAGAACAAGGATGTGTGGCAGCTGGTGAAAGAGAAGCTGCCGGTCTCCATCAGCCTGGGCCTGTGGACCTTCTTCATCAGCTACCTGGTGGCCGTGCCGCTGGGCGTGGCCAAGGCGGTGCGGGCGGGCTCGCGGTTTGACCTGGTCACCACCTTGCTGGTGCTGGTGGGCTATGCCATTCCGGGCTTTGTGCTGGGCGTGGCGCTGCTGGTGGTGTTTGGCGGGCAGTTGCAGTGGTTTCCGCTGCGCGGGCTCACCTCGGCCAACTGGGAAGAACTGTCGATGTGGGGCAAGGTGACGGACTACCTCTGGCACATCGCCTTGCCCATCACGTCGATGGTGCTGGGCAGCTTTGCGGTGACCACCATGCTCACCAAGAACGCATTTTTGGAAGAGATCCGCAAGCAATACGTGCTCACCGCCCGTGCCAAGGGGCTGAGCGACCGGCAGGTGCTGTGGAAGCATGTGCTGCGCAATGCGCTCATCCCCATCATCACCGGTTTTCCGGCGGCGTTCATTGGTGCGTTCTTCACAGGTTCGCTGCTGATCGAGACGCTGTATTCCCTCGACGGTCTGGGCCTGCTCAGCTACGAAAGCGTGATCCGCCGCGACTACCCGGTGGTGCTGGGCACCCTGTATTTGTTCACGCTGATCGGCTTGGTGACCAAGCTGGTGAGCGACCTGTGCTACGTGTGGGTAGACCCCCGCGTGAAGTTTGATTGAAAGACTCGTAATGCCCTCGACGCACACGCTCCCCGCACCTTTGTCCCTTGAGGGGATAGAGCGCACCGTGCACCTGCTACAAGCTCAATTGCCTGGGCTGTTGGCGGTGTATGCCTTTGGCAGCCGGGTGCACGGTGTGGCAACGCCCCAGAGTGATTTGGACTTGGCAGTCCTGGTGGCTGGTTACGCCGATGTGCACCAGCTGTGGAGCTTGTCGGGCGAGTTGGCTGATGTGGCCGGTTGTCCTGTCGATTTGCTGGATTTGCGTGCTGCTTCCACCGTGATGCAGTACCAGGTCATCACGCAGGGCGTGCGCTGGTGGGCCAGAGATGCCCAGGCGGCTATTTTTGAGAGCGCTGTCCTGAGTGATAAGACTGAGCTGGATGCTGCACGGACTGGCTTGCTGGCGGACATTCAACAGCGTGGGAGCGTGTATGGTGGATGACGTTCTGATTAACAAGGCCGCAACGATTGAGCGCTGCGTGCAGCGCGCGCGCGAAGAGTATTTCAGTGACCCCGCCAGTTTTGCCACCAATTTCAGCCGCCAGGACGCCGCAATTTTGAACATCCAACGCGCCTGTGAGGCCGCGTTGGACATGGGGCAGCACCTGATCCGGCGTGACCGGTTGGGCGTTCCGCAAAGTGCGCGGGATGTGTTTGCTCTGCTGGCCCGTGCAGGCCGGATTGAACAGGAGCTGGCTGCAGGCTTGCAGCGCATGGTGGGCTTTCGCAACATTGCGGTGCACGATTACCAGAGCCTGCAACTGCCCATCACTGTCGCCATCATTGAAAAGCACCTGGACGAATTTTTGCAGTACAGCAAGGCCCTCTTGCTGCACGACGCTGTGTGACTTTGGAAGACGAAGCAACCATCCGCACCATGGGTTCCACCACACCTTCTTTACCCGCTGCATCTGACAGCGCTGCATCCGCTTCACTGTCGCCCTCCCGCCGCGCCTGGCTGCGTTTCAAGCGCAACCGGCAGGGTTACTGGAGCCTGTGGCTGTTTTGCGCACTGGTACTGGTCAGCCTGTGTGCCGAACTGGTCAGCAACGACAAGCCCCTGATCGTGCGCTATGAAGGGCAAACCTACTTCCCCATGCTGCGGGACTATTCCGAAAAAACCTTCGGCGGTGACTTTGATACGCCCACCGATTACCTCGACCCCTTCATCCAGCAGCGGCTGAGTGCTGATGGCAACTGGGCGATCTACACCCTCAACCGCTACGGCGCCAACACGCTCAACTACTTTGCCAAGTCGCCCAACCCCTCGGCCCCCACAGCCGACAACTGGCTGGGCACCGACGACCGGGGGCGGGACCTGCTGGCGCAATTGCTCTATGGTTTTCGGGTGAGCGTGCTGTTCGGGCTCGCGCTCACGGCCACGGGCGTGGTGCTGGGCGTGGTCACCGGTGCCATCCAGGGCTTTTTCGGGGGCAAGACCGACCTGGCCTTTCAGCGCTTCATCGAGATCTGGGGCTCCATGCCCGAGCTGTATCTGCTCATCATCTTCAGCGCCGTGTTTGCACCCAGCATTGCGCTGCTGCTGATTTTGCTGAGCCTGTTTGGCTGGATGGGCCTGTCAGACTATGTGCGCGCCGAATTTTTGCGTAACCGCCAGCTGGACTATGTGAAGGCGGCCCGCGCCCTGGGCGTGGGCAACTGGCACATCATCTGGCGCCACATCCTGCCCAACAGCCTGACGCCCGTGGTCACCTTCCTGCCGTTTCGCATGAGCGCGGCCATCCTCGCGCTCACCTCGCTCGACTTTCTGGGGCTGGGTGTGCCACCCGGCACCCCCAGCCTGGGCGAGCTGCTGAGCCAGGGCAAGAACAGCATAGACGCGTGGTGGATTTCGCTCTCCACCTTTGCGGTGCTGGTGGTCACCTTGCTGCTGCTGACCTTCATGGGCGATGCCTTGCGCGATGCTCTGGATCCACGAAAGGCCGACAAGTGATGCAGGCACACAGCACAACCCCCGCCACCCCTTTGCTGCAGGTGCGTGACCTGCAGGTTCGCTTTGGCGCCAAGTCGGTGGTACGTGGCGTGGGCTTCGAGATTGCACGGGGCGAAAAGCTGGCGCTGGTGGGCGAGTCTGGCTCGGGCAAGACGATCACCGCGCTCAGCCTGCTGCGCCTGCTGGGTGATGCAGCGGTGGAGGGCCAGGCCCTGTTTGCCGGGCGCGACCTGCTGCAGCTTTCCGAGCGTGAAATGCGCGGCGTGCGCGGTGGAGACATTGCCATGGTCTTCCAGGAGCCCATGACCGCGCTCAACCCGCTCATGACCATCGGCCAGCAGATCGCCGAGATCTTGATACTAAAAAAGGGTTTGACCGGCGCAGAATGTGCGCAAGCAGCTATTGAATTGCTAGCAAAAACCGGCATTCCTGAGCCTGCCAGGCGCGCGGGCAGCTTTCCGCACCAGCTTTCGGGCGGGCAGCGCCAGCGCGCCATGATTGCCATGGCCCTGGCCAGCGAACCCCAACTGCTGCTGGCCGACGAGCCCACCACCGCGCTGGATGTGACGCTGCGCGGGCAGATTCTGGATTTGCTCTCCGACTTGCAACGCCAGACCGGCATGGCCGTGCTGCTCATCACGCACGATTTGAACCTGGTGCGCCGCTTTGCCGACCGCGTGGCGGTGATGGAACAGGGCGTGCTGGTAGAGCAGGGCGCTGTGGCCGAGGTGTTCGCCAACCCGCAGCACGCCTACACGCGCCGCCTGATCACCAGCCAGCCCCGGCGCGATGTGGTGGAGGCGGCCCCGCCCGCAGGTACACCGCCCGTGGTGCAAGCGCGCCAGTTGCGCGTGGCGTACCCCACGCCGCTGCCGGGCGTGCGCGGCTGGTTCAAGAAGGGCGAGTTCGTGGCCGTGCAGGGGGCCGATCTGCAATTGCTGCCGGGGCAGACGCTGGGCGTGGTTGGCGAATCTGGCTCGGGTAAGTCCACCCTGGCGCAGGCCATCCTGGGCCTGCTGCCGTCGCAGGGCGATCTGCAGGTCAACGGCCAAGCCTGGCAGCAGCCAGCCACCCGCAACACACCTGCCAACCAGGCACTGCGCAAGCGGGTGCAGGTGGTGTTCCAGGACCCGTTCTCGTCGCTCTCGCCGCGCCTCACGGTCGAAGAAATCGTGGGCGAGGGGCTGCTGGTGCATGAATCTGGCATCCACACTGCCGATCGCCGCACCCGCGTGGAAGCCGCCCTGGCCGAGGTGGGCCTGACCGAGGCGCAGTTCCCCGGCCTGCTCGCGCGCTACCCGCATGAGTTTTCAGGCGGCCAGCGCCAGCGCCTGGCCGTAGCCCGTGCCCTCATCGTGCAGCCCCAGGTGCTGGTGCTGGACGAGCCCACCAGCGCGCTGGATGTCACCATCCAGCAGCAGGTGCTGGCACTGCTGCAGCGCCTGCAACGAGAGAAGGGCCTGAGCTACCTGCTCATCACGCACGATGTGGACGTGATCCGCGCGATGGCGCACGACGTGCTCGTGATGAAGGACGGTGCCATTGTGGAATGCGGCCCGGTGGAAGCGGTGCTGAACCGCCCTGAGCATCCCTACACGCAAAAGCTGGTGGCTGCTGCGACGGTGCCAGGCTGACGGCTTGGCCCGTGCGGGCAAAAAGCTGCGGCGTCTCAATGCATTCTTAAGACTGCGCGTGTAGCCTTCAGGGTTTTGCGGCACCTGGGTTGCAACCTATGAATTTGAACGAACTAGACGACACCGAAGACACCGAACACACGCCGCAAGAGCGTGCCGCTGCGGCCTCGCGCAGCACCTGGGTCAGCGTGGTAGTCAACCTGGTGCTGTCCACCGTGCAGATCGTGGTGGGGGTGTGGGCCAAATCGCAGAGCTTGATTGCCGATGGCATCCACTCCCTGTCCGATCTGGTGGCCGATTTTGTGGTGCTGTTTGCCAACCACCACTCGCAAAAAGACGCGGACGAAGACCACCCCTATGGCCACCAGCGGTTTGAAACCGCTGCATCTCTGGTGCTGGGCTTGCTGCTGCTCGCCGTGGGCGTGGGCATGGTCTGGTCTGCGGTGGTGAAGCTCGAAAACCCCGAATCCGTGCCCCAGGTGCACTCGGTGGCGCTGTGGGTGGCCGGGGGTGCGCTGGTGGGCAAGGAACTGCTCTTTCGCTACATGCTGGCGGTGGCCAAAAAGGTCAAGTCGAGCACCTCCATCACCGTCGCGAAATCACGCTCGAAATTCACGGGCAGCATGGTGTCGTTGCCGGGCAGCAACTGCTTGAGCTTGGGTGAGAAGCCGTAGGCGTAAGAGCATTTCTGCACGCGGTTTTGCACATCGGACGATGCCGATTTGCCCAGCGTCCAGCTCTCGGTCATGAAGGGCGCGCTTTCCCACAGGGTGCGAATGCTCGATCCCTTCACATCGCCCTTGAGCACCATGCGCTGGTACAGGTCGCTGGCCACGGCGGCTGCGGGGTAAAAGCCGTGCATCACGCCCGTCACCGAGCGTTCATGCCCGTTGGAGAACACCACTTCGTAGTTCTTGTCCGGCACCAGCCCAATGGCCGGGAACAGCGCGCGCGGCGCCAGGTTGCCCGAGTTGGAAGTGGGTGTGGAGTGGGCAATCTTCTTGCCGATCAGGTCCTTGGGTTCCTTGTAGGGGCTGTCTACCCGCGCAATCAGGATCAGGTGGTAGGAGTTGCGCTTGCCCGATGCCTTGTTGCCCGGCACAGCGAACGGCGTGGGCTGGCCTGCAGCCACCAGTTGCGGCACCAGGCCAGGGTTGACCTGGGCCAGTTGCACCTTGCCCGATGCGATGCCGTCGATCAGCTCTTTTTCGCCCAGCAGGTCGATGTTGGAGCTGCGCTCCAGCGATTCGCCATGCTGGTTCTGCAAGTCCAGGTTGCCGCAGCGTGCCAGGTGGTTGAAGTAGTCGCCCCACAGCAGCATGGTCTCGGCCCGCGCATATGTCTTGGGCATGGCCACCACGAGCTTTTCGCGGGGGCTGCTGGCAAAGTTGGGGGCCGGGCTGGCGGCTGCAGCGCGCGCCTGGGCGGCTGCGTTGTTGTTCTGTGCCACGGCAGTGCCTAGCACCGCGCCAGCGCCTGCCAAAAGCACCACCCAGCGTGCATTACGTCGCATGTCGTTCCTTCCTGAAGATGTGAGAACAGGTCCAAGACCCGGGCAGGAGCAGAGCATCTGCTGCACAGCCTTTGATAGACCGCCTGCACTCATCACCGCGCCATCGGGCTGGATGCGTGCAGAAGAGCCCAAACCAGCAAAGTATGCAGGGAAATTGTTGCAAAAACGTCAACTTTGTGACGTTTCAATGACGCAGGAGCGACATCGCCACGCTGACCGACGGTGCGGGCGGTGCCTTTGACCAGAGGTTCAGCGCTTCTTTTTCTTGTGGCTGGGGTGTGGGGCCACCTTGGCCGGGGCGCCCAGGGCGGCGCGGGCCAGCGTGTCGGCGGCGCTGTTGCGGTGGCGCGGAATCCACTGCCACTGCACGCTGTCAAAGCGCGCCAGCCAGGCGCGTGCGCTGTCAAACAGCTCGGCCAGCCGGGTAATCGGGGCAGCGGGGCGCTGGCCCGGTTGCGGCGGCCGCAAGTGTTCGAGGAGAAGGCTGCTGTCGCTGCGCACGGCAATCGCGCGTGCGCCCAGGGCGTGGGCTTGTCGCAGTGCGGCCATCAGCGCGCGCAGCTCGGCTTCGTTGTTGCAACCCACCAGGCTGCTGGTGTGCGAAAGGGTGTGCTGCTGCCCGTCGGGAGCCAGCAGCGTGGCGCCCAGGCCCATGCGGCCGGGGTTGGGAATGGCGCTGCCATCGCAGTGGATGACCCACAGCCCCGGCGGCGCGGGCTGCGCCACGGGCAAAGCGGCGGTATGGGCCATGCAGGCGTGAAGGCGGCAGCGCTGGGCTGGGTCAGCGGTAAAACGCCTCGACCGTGCCCTTGAGCTTGATGAGCAGGGGCTGGCCCTTGCGGTCCACCGTCTTGCCGGCCGGCACTTTGACCCAGCCTTCGCTGACGCAGTATTCCTGCACGTCAAAACGTTCCTTGCCGTTGAAGCGGATGCCAATGTCGTGCTCGAACACGGCGGCGTTGTGGTGCGGGCTGCGCGGGTCGGACGAGAGGTGGTCGGGCAGGGCGGGTGCAGAGGTTGCGTCGGTCATGGGAGCCTGGTGCAGAAGAAATGCTGAGGGCCGAGATTCTCGCGGATTTACCCACCCGTTGGGCCCTTGGGGCTGCTGGGCCGGGGCAAGTGTGGTCCCATGTGGGCGTTGGTTTTTATCAAAATGCCCTGTGACGCCCGCCAGTCAAGCGCCAGTAGCTATTGATTGTGTAGCAACTAGCGCAGGCGCCGCCTAGCCCAACCGAGGCCGCCGCGCCACCATCCATTCGTACAGCGACTGCGCGGCGGCCGACAGGCTCTGGTCGCGCCGCCGCACCAGGTAAATCTGCCGCGTCAGCCCCGGCAATTGCAGTGGGCGTGTGACCACCCCCGGCTGCTGGAAGTGAAACAGCGTGAGCGCTGGCACCACGCTGATGCCCAGGCCCGCGCGTACCATGCCCGTCACGGTGGCCAGTTGCTCCACCTCCATCAGGGTGTGCATGGCCTGCGGGCGAAAGGCCGCTTCCAGGTACTGGCGCACGCTGCTGTGGCGCGCCAGGTGAATGAAGGGGTAGCCCGCCAGGTCGGCCACCGCCAGCGGCTTTCTGCGCCGTGCCAGCGGGTGCTGCTCGGGGCACACCAGGTAAAAGGCATCGCTGCAAAACGGCTCGGCCTGCAGCGCGGGCGTGTCGGCGCGGATGGCGGCCAGGGCAAAGTCGGCCGTGCCACTGGCTACGCGGTCAATGCAGGGCTCTGACAGCACATCGGCAATGTCCACCGCAATGCCCGGGTGGGCCTGCTGGTAGCTGGCCAGCACCTGCGGCAGCCAGCCCGCCGCCAGCGATGGCAGCAGCGCCACAGCCACGCGGCCGCGCTGCAGCGTCACGGCATCGCGCAGGGCCGCCACGGCGGCGCGCATCTCGGCGCGAATGCGGTGGGCCGATTCGAGAAAGTTCACCCCCTCGGGCGTCAAATCCACATGCCGCGTGCTGCGGTCAAACAGGCGTGCGCCCAGCGCGTCTCCAGCGCCTTGATCAGCGCGCTGAACGCGGGCTGTGACAGGTGGCACTGCACGGCCGCACGGGTAAAGCTGCGGTGCTCGGCCAGCGCCACAAACGCATCGAGCTGGCGGGTGGAAAGGGCGGGGTTCTCATTCATTTGCTTTGCAGATGGATTGATTGCAACAATCGATTTCACAGAATAGCGCAGCCTGCGTACATTGCGCCGCAGGAGACAGCGACTGATGTCACAACACATTCCCCACCTGCGCATTGGCTGCGCGGCAGGCTTTTCGGGCGACCGCACCGATGCCGCTGCGCCCGTGGTGCAGGCCCTGATTGCCAGCGGCCAGCCTGCCGTGCTGATTTTTGAAACCCTGGCCGAGCGCACCCTGGCGCTGGCCCAACTGGCCCGCCGCACCCAGCCCGATGCAGGCTATGAGCCGCTGCTGGTGGATTTGCTGCAGCCCGTGCTGGCCGACTGCCTGGCGCATGGCGTGCGCATCGTCAGCAACTTTGGCGCGGCCAACCCTGCGGACGCGTCAAGGCGCATTCACCAACTGGCGGCTGCGCTGGGCCTGCGCGCCCCGCGCATAGCGGTGGTGCAGGGCGACGACCTGAGCGGCCCCCATCACCGGGCGCTGCTGGAGCGTGCCCTGGGCCCCGCCATGCCCACCGAGCCCATCGTCAGCGCCAACGCCTACATCGGCGCACAGGCCATTGCCGATGCGCTGCGCGCCGGGGCCGACATCGTGGTCTGCGGCCGCGTGGCCGACCCATCGCTGGTACTTGGCCCGGCCATGGCGCATTACGGCTGGGCGGCCGACGACTGGGACCGCCTGGCCCGCGCCACCATGGCAGGCCATTTGCTCGAATGCGGAGCGCAAGTCACCGGCGGCTACTTTGCCGACCCCGGATACAAAGACGTGCCCGGATTGGCCACGCTGGGCTACCCCATTGCCGAGATCGACCCCGACGGCCACTGCACCATCACCAAGCCCGCAGGCACGGGCGGCTGCATCAACGAGCGCACGGTGAAAGAGCAGCTGCTGTACGAACTGCACGACCCAGCGGCCTACCTGACCCCCGATGTGGTGGCTGATATCACCGCCGCGCAGGTGCTGCCCGTGGGGCCCGATGCAGTGCGGCTGGAAGGCGTGCGCGGGCACCCGCAGCCACCCACGCTCAAAGTCAATGTGTGCTTTGAGTCCGGCTGGTTTGCCGAAGGCGAAATCTCTTACGCAGGCCCCCGCGCCGAGGCCCGCGCCCGCCTGGCAGGCCAGGTGCTGCGCGAGCGGCTGCGGGGCCTGGGCCCCGTGCGCGTGGACCTGATTGGCGTGACCAGCGTGCTGGGCGACGACGCCAGCACCTGGCTGGATGCGCCCGCCGCCGGCCTGGACGAAGCCCGCGATGTGCGCCTGCGCGTGGCCCTACAGCACCGCGATCACGCCAGCGCCCAGCGCCTGGTGCGCGAGGTGACGGCGCTGTACACCTGCGGCCCCGCAGGCGGCGGCGGTGTGCGCACCGCCATGCGCCCGCGCCTGGGCACCGTGTCGTGCCTGGTGCCGCGCAGTGCCGTGGTCACCGGCTACCAGATGTGGAATGAAGGAGGCTTGCAATGACCGACACGCGCACTGCCGAGGCCGCCACCATGCTCACCGTTCCTCTGTATCGCCTGGCCCACAGCCGCACGGGCGACAAGGGCAACCGCTCCAACCTCAGCGTCATCGCCTGGCACCCCGCGCTGTGGGATGTGCTGGTGCAGCAAGTGACCGAAGAGGCCGTGGCCCGCCACTTTGCCGCCCGCCAGCCCAGCCGTGTGGCCCGCTACCTGCTGCCCCAGTTGCACGCCATGAACCTGGTGCTGGACGACGTGCTGGACGGCGGCGTGAACGACGCCCTCAACCTCGACAGCCACGGCAAGACGCTGAGCTACTGGCTGCTGTCGCTGCCCGTGCAGGTGCCCACAGCGCTGCGCCAGCACCTGGCCGGGCCTGCGACGTGATACCCCCCGTTTTCGTTTGACCGTACCCATAGAACAGAAGGAGACAACATGCCCGCTAACCGTTTTGCCTTGACCCGACGCCACGCGCTGACTGCCGCCGCCGGTGCCCTGATGGCCTTGTCCATCGCCGCGCCCGCCGCTGCACAAACCTTTCCGGCCAAGCCCATCACCTTTGTGGTGCCTTTTGCCGCAGGCAGCGCTACCGACCAGCTGGCCCGCGCCATCGGCCAGTCCATCACCAACGACACCAAGCAGGCTGTGGTGGTGGACAACAAGGCCGGCGCCAGCGGCATGATCGCCGCCGCCGCCGTGGCCAAGGCCGCGCCCGATGGCTACACCCTCCTCATCACCACCAACACCACGCACGCCGCCAACGAGCACCTGTACAAAAAGCTCTCGTACGACCCGGTGAAGGACTTTGCGCCCATCACCGGCCTGGGCAAGGGCGGGCAGGTGCTGGTGGTCAACCCCGCATCGCCGCACAAGAGCGTGGGCGACCTTGTAGCCTTTGCCAAGAAGAACCCCGGCAAGCTGACCTTTGGCAGCGGCAGTGCATCGAGCCGCGTGGCGGGCGAAATGTTTAAGGCAACGCTGATTAAGGTCCACCGTTGAGGGGGGTCAAACGTTATCCGCAGATGAAGCAGCAGACCCTGGCAATGGCCGCAGATCAAGACAACGGATTCGAGCATTCGCGCAAACCCACCCGACGCGAAGAGTTCTTGCGGACCATGCAGACAATAGTGCCATGGGCCGCTCTGTGCCAGGTGATAGAGCCGCACTACCCCAAAGCAGGCAACGGCCGCCCGCCCATTGGCCTTGAGCGCATGCTGCGCATCCATTTTCTTCAGCACTGGTTCAACCTGGCCGATCTGG
>NZ_CAXIAK010000079.1:0-15800 GCF_964021665.1 uncultured Acidovorax sp. | reverse complement strand
ACACCGCCCGCATGCTGAGCGTGAGCTACGAAACCTCGCTGCTGCCCCAGGCGGCAGAAGCTGCGCGCGAAGGCTGGGAGGGGCTGCTCTCCATCAGCGAGCTGATTCCCGCCTTCACGGCCAAATACGGCGAGATCACGCCCGCCAATGTGCTGGATTTCATGGTGCGCGATGGGTACAACCCTTCGTCAATCGTGTCGTGCCTGCGCGCTGCGCGCGAGAACGCACGCGCTGTGCGCGGAGCCCTGACGACCGAGGTGTGGGAAACCATCAACCAGACCTGGCTGGAACTGCACCGGCAACTTCAGGGCAACGCCTTTGAGCGCGACCCCGGCCAGTTTCTGGAATGGGTGAAGTACCGCTCGCACCTCTCGCGCGGGGTAACGGCGGGCACCATGCTGCAAGATGAAGCCTTTCACTTCTTGCGCATGGGCACGTTTCTGGAGCGGGCCGACAACACGGCGCGCTTG
The DNA here is from genome assembly GCF_964021665.1 of uncultured Acidovorax sp. Taxonomy (NCBI): domain Bacteria; kingdom Pseudomonadati; phylum Pseudomonadota; class Betaproteobacteria; order Burkholderiales; family Comamonadaceae; genus Acidovorax; species uncultured Acidovorax sp. The sequence continues at coordinate 15,330 of NZ_CAXIAK010000079.1, read as the reverse complement.
CTGGATGTGAAATTCCACGCCGTGCAGAACGACTTCTTCGGCCGCGCCAGTGAGCGCAACCAGGAGAACGACTTCTACCACTGGAGCGCCATCCTGCGCAGCGTCTCGGCGTTCGAGGTGTACCGCAAGGTCTACCGCGACGTGATCACGCCAGGGCGCGTGGCCGACCTGCTCATCCTGCGGCGCGACATGCCCCGTTCGCTGCACGCCAGCCTGCATGAAGTGGTGGAAAACCTGAACCTGCTGGCCAACGACCACTCGGCCGAAACCCAGCGCCGCGCGGGCCGGCTGCTGGCCGATTTGCAATATGGCCGCATCGATGAAATCCTGTCGCACGGACTGCATGCGTTCCTCACCCAGTTCCTGGACAAGGTGAATGACCTGGGGGCGGGCATCAGCCGTGATTTCCTGGTGGCAGTGAGCGACTGAAAGGCGCTCGGGCGGCCGTCTAACGGCTGCCCGGTTCACCCCGCTCGGCGGCGCCTGCGAGGCTTGAGTGTTTTCAGGCGTTGCGCCTGCGTTCGCGCAGCATGAAGAGGTACAGGCTCTCGACCTTCTCGCGTGCCCACGGGGTTTTGCGCAAAAACTTGAGGCTGGAGCCCAAGCTGGGGTCTTGCTGAAAGCAGCGCACCGGAATCCGCTGCCCCAGTTCTTGCCAGCCGAAGTAAGCAGACAGCTCCACCACCATGGTTTCAAGGGTGATGCCATGCAGCGGGTTGCGCGGCTGTTTTGCAGGCGCCGGGCTAGCTAGGTCGGTGGGTGTTGTGCTTGGCGTGGCCGCTGGCGCAGTGGTGTGCGCCCCGTCGCTTTCTGTGGGGGGCGTGTGTTCGGTGGGTGGGGCAGAGTTCATGGGCCCAAGGATAAGCGCCCCGGCGGCCCGCCGGTTACGCCTCGTGCCGCTGCAGGTGCGGGTCGCGCTGGAACAGCTCGGCCGTCCAGTCCACAAAGGCGCGCACCTTGGCGCTCAAATGCCGGTTGGGTGGGTACACCACATAGACGGGGAGCAGGGGCTGCGTCCAGTCCGGTAGCAGCTGCACCAGGGTTCCGGCCTTCAAATGTTTTTGTGCTTGAAAGCTGGTGATCTGCGCCACACCCATGCCGTGCAGGGCTGCGGTGACATAGGCGTTGGCTTCATTCACGCTCACCTGGTAAGGGCCGTTGATGTCGATGGACTCGGCACCTTTGCGGAACTCCAGCGGGTAGTGGCGCCCGGACTGGGGCGAAAAATACAGCAGGCTGGTGTGCTTTTCTTCCAGCTCCAGCGGATGCTGCGGCGTGCCTTTGCGCGCGAGGTAATCGGGCGATGCCACGGTGATGAATTCCAGATTGCCAATGCGCCGTGCTACCAGCGATTGGTCGCTCAGCTCGCCCCCGCGGATCACGCAGTCCACGTTGTCGCCAATCAGGTCCACGGTGCGGTCGCTCACGCCCAGGTCGAGCTGGATGTCGGGAAAGCGTGTCTGGAAGTCCGCCAGGTGCGGAATGATGAGCAGCTGCGCCACCGAGGTGCCCACGTCCACCCGCAGGCGGCCCATGGGACTGGCGCGGGCGTTGGTCATGCTGGCTTCAATGTCATCCAGGTCAGACAGCAGCCGCACGGTGCGCTCGTAGTAGGCCGCGCCATCGGCCGTCACGGTCACGCGGCGGGTGGTGCGGTTGAGCAGCTTCACGCGCAGGCGCTCCTCCAGCGCTTGCACATGCTTGGTGACGGTGGCCTTGGGCAGCGACAACGAATCGGCGGCGCGCGTGAATGTGCCGGCTTCAACGACACGGGTGAATATGCGCATGGCCTGTATTTGGTCCATCGCCCCTCCTGGAATCCTGACAACGGGTGGATCAGCGCCCACAGAACCAGGTTCTGTGGGCGCTGAAGAATTCTCACACGCAACCAGCACCTGGATTGTTGTGAGATTGGAAACACTGCAGTGGTGTTTGCCGGGTTTATCGGCTTGCGCGCAGCCGGTACATTTCCCAACATCGCAAACCTCCCTGCCTTTCCTTCACAGGCCATCGCCATGCCGCCCGACGCACCTCGTCCCACCCCGCAGCCCCACCCAGCAGCAGCCCCTGCCAAGGCGCAGCCTGCCGCTGCGCGCTGTGTAGACAGCGCCATCGATCTGGCAAGCGGTGAACCTGTGGTAGTGCGCATGTATGGCCGCAAGAAGGCGGGTCATGCGTCGCCCCTGGTGGTGCATTTTCACGGCGGTGCTTTCGTTTCGGGTGATCTGGACAACGGCCACACCGTGGCCCATTTGCTGGAAGGCGCGGGCGCTGTGGTGGTGTCGGTGGCTTATCCGCTCACGCCCTTTCCGCAGCCGGTGGACACTGGCTATGGTGTGCTGCAGTGGGTGCACCGCCATCGCACCAAGCTGGGCGGGCAAGGGGCCTTGGTGTATCTGGCAGGGGAAGAGGCCGGAGGCAATCTGGCGGCGGCCGTGGCGCTGATGGCGCGCGACCAGGCCCACCCACCACTGGCCGGGCAAATTTTGTTGTCTCCCATGCTCGACCCTTGCGTAGGGTCTGCTTCGCAGCGGCGCACCACCGGAGACGCGGTGGACTGCAAGTGGGTTCAGGGCTGGCGCAATTTCCTGCGCTGCCCGCGCGATGCCGAGCACCCTTATGCCGTGCCTGCCTCGGCCCATCGCCTGGCGGGCTTGCCCCCCACGCTGGTGTTGGTGGGCGACACCGATCCCATGCGTGACGAAGCCCTGGCCTACGCAGCGCGCCTGCACGCCGCAGGCCTGCAAGTCACGCAGCATGTGTTTGCCAAAGCCGAGAAGTGGCCCGAGCCGCTGCTGGAAACCGGCCCGCACGAATGCCCCTGTGCCGGGGCGGTGCAGGAAGAGTTCCGGCGGTTCTTCGAAGCCACCCGATGTCGGGAGTCCTCCTGACGCCGCTGATCCGCTGATTCCCTGAGTCTCCACCCCACACGCCTTTCTGGCCCTTTGCAGGCGCCGGTGGGTGGGCTGTTGTCTCTTGCTTCCCGATGAGATTTTGAAATCTGGCCCCAGTGCCGGAGGGCATAGCTTTGCCCGCGTTTTTCGCCAGGGGTGCGAATGCCGCTGTCCAGCGGCCTGCCGTGCTCTCTGACCCCTTGCATGACTGAACGAACGATACGGAGGAAAACACCATGAACAACGCACTTCTCTCTTCGCCCCGCCGCCGTTGGTGGGCTACCGCAGGCGCTCTGGCAGCGGCCGTGGCTGTGGGTGGCACGGCCCTGGGCCTGCAAGACTCGCACGCTGAACCGCCCGCTGCAGGCGCAGCCCCGCAGGGTGTGCCGGTGTCGGTGGCAGCCGTGCTGCAAAAAGACATAGTGCTGTGGGACGAGTTCTCGGGCCGCCTGGAGGCCGTGCAGCGCGTGGAGGTGCGCCCCCGTGTTGCAGGCGCCTTGCAGGCTGTGCACTTCAAGGAAGGCGCCCTCGTCAAGCAGGGCGACTTGCTGGTGACTGTGGACCCCGCCCCCTACGCCGCTGAGGTGGACCGCGCCGAAGCTCAGGTGGCTGCTGCGCAGGCCCGCGTGTCATACACGCGCAGTGAGCTGGACCGTTCCACCCGTTTGCTGCAAGAAAGCGCTATCGCCCAGCGCGAGCACGACGAACGCCAGAACGCCTACCGCGAGGCCGATGCCAACCTGCGCGCTGCGCAGGCCGCATTGCAAACCGCACGCCTGAACCTGTCGTACACCCAGGTGCGCGCGCCGGTGGCGGGCCGCGTGGGTCGCATCGAAGTCACGGTGGGCAACCTGGTGTCCGCCGGTGCGGGCGCGCCGGTGCTGACATCGCTCGTCTCTGTCAGCCCCATCTATGCGAGCTTTGACACCGACGAGCAGATCGTGGTGAAGGCCTTGCAAGACCTGGGCAGCGGCGCCAAGGGCCAAAGTGCGCGCCAGTTGCTCGCGCGCATTCCCGTGCAGATGGGCACAGGCACCAGCGGCGGCACGCCCTACACCGGCCACCTGCAGCTGATTGACAACCAGGTGGACGCCAGGAGCGGCACCGTGCGCGTGCGTGCCGTGTTTGATAACGCCGATGGCGCACTCATCCCCGGCCAGTTTGCACGCATTCGCATGGGCCAGGCGCGCAACACGCAGGCCGTGCTCATCAACGAGCGCGCCGTGGGCACCGACCAGAGCAAGAAGTTTGTGATGGTGGTGGCCGAGGGCAACAAGGCTGAGTACCGCGAGGTCACGCTGGGCGCCCCGGTGGATGGCCTGCGCGTGGTGACGTCGGGCCTGAAGGCGGGCGAGACCATTGTGGTCAACGGCCTGCAGCGTGTGCGCCCCGGTGCCGTACTGGCACCGCAAGCCGTGCCCATGACTGCCAAAGCAGAGCTGCCCGGCGAACGCAAGCAAGCCCAGGGCGCCACCAAGTCGCCCGCTGTGTGAGCGTGTGTGAGCACAGTGAGTGATCTGAGCCATCAGGAATTTTTTGTATGAACCTGTCCCGTTTTTTCATTGACCGCCCCATCTTTGCCGGGGTGCTGTCGGTGCTCATCTTCCTGGGGGGGCTCATCGCATTGCGCGGTCTGCCCATCTCTGAGTACCCCGAGGTCGCGCCGCCGTCTGTGGTGGTGCGCGCCCAGTACCCAGGTGCCAATCCCAAGGTGATCGCCGAGACCGTGGCCACGCCGCTGGAGGAATCCATCAACGGTGTGGAAGGCATGCTCTACATGGGCAGCCAGGCTACGACCGATGGCGTCATGACGCTGACCGTGACCTTCAAGCTGGGCACCGACCCGGACAAGGCCCAGCAGCTGGTGCAAAACCGCGTCTCGCAGGCCGAGCCGCGCCTGCCTGAGGAAGTGCGCCGCCTGGGTGTGACCACCGTCAAGAGCGCGCCGGACCTGACCATGGTGGTCCACCTGGTCTCGCCCAACAACCGCTACGACATCGACTACTTGCGCAACTACGCCGTGCTCAACGTGAAGGACCGGCTCGCCCGCATTGGCGGCGTGGGCCAGGTGCAGATCTTTGGCGGCGGCGACTATTCGATGCGCGTGTGGCTGGACCCCCAAAAGGTCGCGCAGCGCGGCCTCTCGGCCAGCGATGTGGTGTCTGCCATCCGTGGGCAGAACGTGCAGGCTGCGGCCGGTGTGGTGGGCGCATCGCCCGGCTTGCCGGGCGTGGACTTGCAACTGTCTATCAACGCCCAGGGCCGCTTGACGACCGAGGAAGAGTTCGGCGACATCATCGTCAAGACCAGCGCCGACGGCGCGGTGACACGCCTGCGCGACATCGCCCGCCTGGAGCTGGGTGCTGCCGACTATTCGCTGCGCTCGTTGCTCAACAACGACCCCGCCGTGGGCATGGGCGTGTTCCAGGCGCCGGGCTCCAACGCGCTCGACATCTCGGCCAACGTGCGCCGGGCGATGGACGAGATCCAGAAGAACATGCCTGAAGGTGTGGAGTACCGCATTGCGTACGACCCCACGCAGTTCGTGCGTGCGTCCATCAAGTCGGTCATCCAGACGCTGATCGAAGCCATCGCCCTGGTGGTGATCGTGGTGATCTTGTTCCTGCAGACCTGGCGCGCCTCCATCATTCCGCTGCTGGCTGTGCCAGTGTCGGTGGTGGGCACGTTTGCGGTGCTGCACCTGCTGGGCTTCTCGATCAACGCTTTGAGCCTGTTCGGCCTGGTGCTGGCCATTGGTATCGTGGTGGACGATGCCATCGTGGTGGTGGAGAACGTCGAACGCAACATCGAAGAAGGCCTGACTCCGCGCGAGGCCACCTACCGCGCCATGCGCGAAGTCTCTGGCCCCATCATCGCGATTGCGCTGGTGCTGGTGGCGGTGTTCGTGCCGCTGGCCTTTATCAGCGGGCTCACAGGCCAGTTCTACCGCCAGTTTGCGGTCACCATCGCTATCTCGACGGTGATCTCGGCCATCAACTCGTTGACCCTGTCGCCTGCGCTGAGTGCGCTGCTGCTCAAGGGTCACCACGAGCCCAAGGACGCGCTGACGCGCGGCATGGACAAGGTGCTGGGCCGCTTCTTTGGCGCGTTCAACCGTGTGTTTCAGCGCGGATCGGACGCCTACAGCGGTGGCGTCAAGCGCGTCATTGGCCGCAAGGCGCTGATGCTGGTGATCTACCTGGCCTTGGTGGGTGCCACCTGGGGTCTGTTCAAGGTGGTGCCCGGCGGCTTTGTGCCTGCGCAAGACAAGCAGTACCTGGTGGGCTTTGCCCAGCTGCCTGATGGCGCCACGCTGGACCGCACGGAAGACGTGATCCGCCGCATGGGTGAAATCGTCAAGACCAACCCGAACGTGGAAGACGCCATTGCCTTCCCGGGCCTGTCGATCAACGGCTTCACCAACAGCTCCAACTCGGGCATCGTGTTCGTCACGCTCAAGCCTTTTGCCGAGCGCACCCGCGCTGACCAAAGCGGCGGTGCCGTGGCCATGCAGCTGAACCAGGCGTTTGGCAGCATCCAGGAAGCGTTCATCGCCATGTTCCCACCACCCCCCGTGGCGGGCCTGGGCACCACCGGCGGCTTCAAGCTGCAGATCGAAGACCGTGCCTCGCTGGGCTACGAAGCCATGGACGCCGCTGTGAAAGCCTTCATGGGCAAGGCCTACCAGACGCCCGAGCTGGCCGGCCTGTTCACCAGCTGGCAGGTCAACGTGCCGCAGCTGTACGCCAACATCGACCGCACCAAGGCGCGTCAGCTGGGCGTGCCCGTGACGGACATCTTCGACACCCTGCAGATCTACCTGGGTAGCCTCTACGCCAACGACTTCAACCAGTTTGGCCGCACCTACAGCGTGCGTGTGCAGGCCGATGCGGCCTACCGTGCGCGGGCTGAGGACGTGGCTGCGCTCAAGGTGCGCTCCAGCACGGGCGAGATGGTGCCGCTGTCTGCGCTGATGAAGATCGAGCCCAGCTTTGGCCCTGAACGTGCCATGCGCTACAACGGCTACCTGGCCGCCGACGTGAACGGAGGCCCCGTGCCCGGCTTCTCGTCGGGCCAGGCCCAGGCGGCTATCGAGCGCATTGCGGCAGAGACGCTACCCCAGGGCATCACGTTTGAATGGACCGAGCTGACCTACCAGGAAATCCTGGCGAGTAACTCTGCGGTGCTGGTGTTCCCGCTGGCCATCTTGCTGGTGTTCCTGGTGCTGGCCGCATAGTACGAAAGCCTCACGCTGCCCATTGCCATCATCCTGATCGTGCCCATGGGCATTCTGGCGCCGATGACGGGTGTGTGGCTTACCAAGGGCGACAACAACGTGTTCACGCAGATCGGGCTCATCGTGCTGGTGGGGCTATCGGCCAAGAACGCAATCCTGATCGTGCAATTTGCGCGCGAGCTGGAGTTTGCGGGCCGCACGCCAGTGCAGGCGGCCATTGAGGCCAGCCGCCTGCGCCTGCGCCCCATCTTGAGGACCTCGCTGGCGTTCGTGATGGGTGTGCTGCCCCTGGTGCTGTCCACCGGTGCGGGCGCAGAAATGCGCAGCGCCATGGGTGTGGCCGTGTTCGCCGGGATGATTGGGGTGACGGCCTTTGGCCTGTTCCTCACGCCCGTGTTCTACGTGCTGCTGCGCAAGCTCGCAGGCAACCGCCCGCTGGTGGAGCACGGCGCGCATGTGGCGCCCATTTCGCACGCCCCGCATGCACCGCACGCTGCAGGCAGTGCCGCACACCCCGTGCTGGCTGCGCCACGCCACCCGCATGAAGGTGCCTGAACGCTTTTGAGCTACTTGCAATGGGCCCCGGCCCAGCGCCTTAAGCCGCCCACGGCCCCGCCAACGCAGGGCCGTGGGCCCGGCAGGAGATTCAACATGACAGACAACACAAACCCCCTGGGGGCCGTGCAGGCCCCGCCGCCCGCAGGCGCAGCCTGCTGGCCCCCCTGGCCGCTGCGCTGGTGCTGGCAGGCTGCATGACGCAGCCCGTGGTGCCCGCGCCGCATGCCGGTGTGCCGGTGCCCGACGCTTTCAGCGCAGGCAGCCAGCAAGCAGCCGTGCCGCCCGCCCCCTGGACGGTGGCCCCGCCTGCAGAGGCCCAGCCACGCGGCGAGTGGTGGCTCGGATTCCAGGACGCCACATTGGCCGACCTGGTGCAACGCGCGGGCAACGCCAACACCAGCATCCAGCAAGCCGCTGGCCGCCTGGCCGAAGCCCGCTCGCTGCTGCGCTCGGCCGACGCTGCGCGCTCGGTGCAGGTGGGCGCATCGGCGGGCGTAACGCGCCAGGCCGGTGCCGCCACCACCGGCAGCGCCACCCCTGCCACGCTGGGCACGGCCGGGCTCAATGTGTCTTATGAGCTGGACCTGTTTGGCAAACTTTCGCAAACCAGCGATGCCGCACGGCTGGACGCCGATGCCCGCGCCGCGCTGCTGCAAAGCACGCGCCTGATGGTGCAGGCCGATGTGGCGCAAACCTATCTGCAACTGCGTGCCGCGCAGACCGAGCTGCAGCTTGTGGGTGACAGCCTGGCTGCCTACCAAGACACCCTGCGCCGGACGCAGCGCCGCCTGCAGGCCGGTGACGTGGCCGAGCTGGACGTGGCCCGGATGCAGACCGAAGTGGCCGCCACCGAGTCCGAAGCCCTGGCCCTGCAGCGCCAGCAGGCGCTGCTGACCAACGCGCTGGCCGTGCTGGTGGGCGAGGTGCCCGGCAGCTTTGCCTTGCCCGCTGCTGCGGGTGATGCCGCCTTGCCCGTCATCCCCCCCGGCGTGCCCGGCACGGTGCTCGCCCGCAGGCCCGATGTGTCGGCCGCGCTGGCGGCCTTGATGGCCGCCCAGGCCCGCGTGGGTGTGGCGCAAACGGCCTGGTTCCCGGCCATCACGCTCACCGGCAATGCAGGCCACGCATCGCCCGAGCTGGGCGACCTCTTCAAGTGGTCGGCCCGCGCTTGGGGCGTGAGTGCCTTGCTCTCGCTGCCCCTGTGGGATGGCGGCCAGCGCGACGCCCAGGTGCAAGGTGCCAACGCCCGCCTGGAGCAGGCCCTGGCCAGCCACCGCGAGCAGGTGCTCACCGCCTTCCGCGAGGTAGAAGACCAATTGGCATCGCTGCGCTGGCTTGCGGGCCAGGCCGAGGCGCAAGGCCGTGCCGTCACGGCCGCCCGCCGCGCCACGCAGCTGTCAGACACACGCTACCGCAATGGCCTGGTCAGCCAGCTGGAGTTGCTGGATGCCCGCCGCAGCGAACTGCGCAACCGCCGCCAGGCGCCGCAGGTGCGCACCGCCCAGTACACCGCCACGGTGGGGCTCATCCGTGCGCTGGGCGGCGACTGGGGCGATGCGGCCCCGCGCGTGGCCGCTGCACCCTGATCAGCGGGTGAAGGTGCAGGCGCTGCAAGGCGCAAGCCGTTGACGGAGCGCAAAGGGCAGGGGTGCAGTACCCCCACCTTTGCCTCGGGTTGTCATACAACCACGGCGGCCCGCTGGCGCTACGCCTATAGTGTGGTGTTCGCTCGGGCACCGGCACTTTGTCTGGCTTGAAAGTCATCTCACCAAGGTGCACAGCCCGTGCTGGCCACCGTCTTTTGTTTCCACCACAGGAGTTTTTGCATGAGCTACCCCCACACCCGTCTTTTCATTGCAGGCACATGGCAGGACGCTGTGGACGGCAAAACCATTGCCGTGCACAACCCCGCCACCGGCAAAGAAATCGGCCGGGTGGCGCACGCCAGCAAGGCCGATCTGGACCGTGCCCTGGAAGCTGCCAAAAAGGGCTTTGAAGCCTGGCGCGACATCCCCGCCGTAGACCGCGCCAAGACCATGCGCCGCGCCGCTGCGTTGATCCGCGAACGCGCCGAATCAATAGCCGCCATCATGGTGCAAGAGCAGGGCAAGCCCCTGGCCGAAGCCAAGGTGGAAACCATGTCGGCTGCAGAAATCATCGAATGGTTTGCCGACGAATCCCAGCGCGTGTACGGCCGCATCGTGCCTTCGCGCAACCTCAAGGCCCAGCAGCTGGTCATCAAAGACCCCGTGGGCCCCGTCGCCGCCTTCACGCCCTGGAACTTCCCCATCAACCAAGTCGTGCGCAAGCTCGCCGCTGCCCTGGCCGCAGGCTGCTCCATTCTCGTCAAGGCGCCTGAAGAAACCCCCGCCAGCCCTGCTGAACTGATCCGCGCCTTTGCCGATGCCGGCGTGCCCGCTGGCACCGTGGGCCTGGTCTATGGCGACCCGGCAGAAATCTCCAACTACCTCATCCCGCACCCGGTCATCCGCAAGGTCACCTTCACGGGTTCGACCCCCGTGGGCAAGCAACTGGCCGCCCTGGCTGGCAAGCACATGAAGCGCGTGACGATGGAGCTGGGCGGCCACGCCCCCGTCATCGTGGCCGAGGACGCCGATGTCGAGCTGGCCATTCGCGTGGCCAGCGGCGCCAAGTTCCGCAACGCGGGTCAGGTCTGCATCTCGCCCACGCGCTTTTTGGTGCACGAAAGCATTCGTCCTGAGTTCGTGGCGGCTTTCGCACGCCATGCCCAGAACCTGAAGGTGGGCGACGGTCTGGCCGAAGGCACGCAGATGGGCCCCCTGGCCAACCCGCGCCGCATCACCGCCATGACCGAGCTGCTGGCCGACGCCGTGCAGCAAGGCGCCCAGCTAGCGGCAGGTGGCCAGCGCATTGGAACGGAAGGCAACTTCTTCCAGCCCACCGTGCTCAACGATGTGCCCCTGTCGGCCCGCATCTTTAACGAAGAACCCTTCGGCCCCGTGGCCGCCGTGCGTGGCTTTGAAAAGATTGAGGAAGCGATTGCCGAAGCCAACCGCCTGCCGTTTGGCCTGGCCGGTTACGCTTTCACCACCTCGCTGAAAAACGCCCACCTGCTGGCCCAGCGCCTGGAAGTGGGCATGCTCTGGATCAACCAGGCGGCTGCGCCTACGGCTGAGCTGCCCTTCGGTGGCTTGAAGGATTCGGGCTATGGCTCCGAAGGTGGCTCCGAGGCGGTGGAGGCGCACTTGAACACGCGCCTGGTCTCGATCATGAACGCGTGACGAGTCTGTCTGTGCCCGCACGTTGCCGTGGCCCCCGCTTCACTCCCGTGAGCGCCTTCGCATGAAGTACATCGTCCCTCTGCTGCTGGGCCCCTTGCTGGTGGCGGCGTTCGCCGTCGCCTATTGGGGGCCGGTGCGGGGCTATAGCGTGGAATGCAGAAAAGACGTGCAGATCACTTGTGCCATCGAACGCGAAACGTCTTCGGCCACCACGGCCCATCGGTTCACGCTGGGCAGCGACCCGAAAGCGGTGGTGCGTGTGAAAGACGTTCGCAAGGGGCCAGACCGGATACTGCTGTACCTGGTTTCCTCGGTGGGCGAGGTCTTTGCGGCCGAGTTTGAGGGAGGCAGCGCACTGTCTGAGGCAGAGGCGGCGGCTGCGCGGCTCAATGGCGTGTTTGCCGCCACACAGCCCGGTGAGGCGCGGGTGGACGTAGCGCCCCCCGCCTATCTGCGCTGGATGCTGTGGGGCGCTGTGGCTTTTCTGGCGCTGCTGGTGCTGGTGGCTCACCGCGCCATGCAAACTAAGCCTGCCGCTACGACGCCTGGCGCCTGAGTAGCCTGGCGGCGTAGCCGCGTGTTCAGCCTCCTTGCGCCATGCGGCTGCGGGCCGTTTGCGCTACTTGCTCCAACGAGCGACCGTTGCGCTTGATCAGGCTGATCAGCACATGCACGCCCACTGCCAGGGCGAGCAGGAAGATCGCTCCCAGCCCCCAGATGCCCCAGGCCAGCACCGTCACGGCGCCAGCGAGGGCGGGCACGCTTTCCAGCACACCTTGCAACATGGGGCCTGCGGAAGTGACCCAGCTCTCCAGCGTTTGCAGCAGCTCGGGCGGTATCCACCCTTGAAGCCACGCAGGCAGCAGCACGGCCTGCACTGATGCAGCGCCTGCCGCACCGGTTGCCAGTGCGCCAGCGCTGGACATGGCCCACACGGTGAATGCATGCACGCCCCAGCACAGCAGCGACCAGATCGCCAGCAACGACAACGAGACAAACCAGCTGATGGCATAGAACATGGGTCGTTTCCTTTAGTGAAATACAGGCGTGCAGTATGGGGATGGCGACGAGAAATAGACACCAGCCTGGATCGAACCTAGTATTCGGTTTTTTCGAACCGGAGGGTGCATGCTCAACTACCGTCACCTGTACTACTTCTGGATGGTTGCCAAAGAAGGCGGCTTTGCCCGTGCGGCAGACCGGTTGCAGATGGCGGTGCAAACCATCAGCGCGCAGGTGCGAGAGCTGGAGAAGTCCCTGGGGCACCAGTTGCTCAAGCCCTCGGGCCGTGGCGTGGCGCTGACCGAGGCGGGCCAGGCGGCCTACGCGCGGGCAGAAGCCATCTTTCAGCTGGGTGAATGTATCACCCAGGAAGTGCGTGAAGCGGCCAGCAGCCCGGTGGCGCGGCTGTCGGTCGGGCTGTCAGATGGCATCTCTAAACTGGCAGCCCATGCGCTGTTGGAGCCTGTGTTGGCCCACCCCCAATTGCGACTGGTGTGCCACGAGGGCGAGTTTGACGAGCTGCTGTCCGAACTGGCGCTGCACCAGCTGGACGTGGTGCTGGCAGGCCAGGCCGCGCCGCGCAATCCCAACCAGCGGCTTTCCAGCGAGCGCATGGCACGCACTGCGGTGCAGTGGTACGGGCCGGCCTCGCTGGTCAAGAAATCAGCGCGTGACCGGTTTCCGCAGTCGCTCCAGGAATTGCCGGTGCTGCTGCCCACCGTGCATTCGCCGTTGCGCACGACCTTGGACGGGTGGTTTCACGACCTGGGCCTGCGGCCCCGGGTGGTGGGCGAGTTTGAGGACAGCGCCCTGCTGGCGGTGTTTGCTGCGCGTGGGCTGGGGGTGTTCCCCGTCAGCCAGCTGGGTGCGCAGGATGTGGGTCTGGTGCGCGGGCTGCGCCTGCTGGGCGACAGCCCCGACATTCACGAAGAAGTGCACGCCATCTGGTCGCGCCGGGGGCAGCACCATCCCCTGGTGCGCCAGATGGTGGCTGCTGCGCACGGGGGCGGCTCGCCGCAGTAGGCAAGATGCCGGTGCCTCAAGCCTGGGCTGCGGCTTATTCCAGGTGCCAGCGCTTCAGCGCCGCCTCCATCACCCACGCCTCGGCCGACGCCACATGCTGGTCTGCGGTGGCGGCCGCATCGGCAAAATACAAAACCTTCTGGCGCAGCACGGCATCGGTCACTTCGTCCAGGAGCGCGGCCAGCGTGGCATCGTCGATGTGGCCTGTGAGCAAACGCCGGTCGCGCATGCCCATCAGCAGGTCTTCGCACAGCGTGTGCAGCACCTTGCCGAATGCGCTGGGTGGTAAGCCCAGCTCGCGCTCAATGTCGCGCCCATACAGGGCATCCATCTCCGAGCGGCTGACATGGCCGTCGGCAATCAACAGCAGCGCAACGATGCGTGCGGCGGCCTGGGGGCTGTTGCGGGGGTAGCTGCGCATGGGGTGGTTTCCTCCAAGTGTGTGTGGGTGGTTTCGATGGTGATGGTTAGTCGCGGTAAGGGCGATAGCGCTGCCTCTGGCGCTGTGGGTGGTGCGGCAGGTGGCGCTCATCCCGCACACGCACGGGTACCAGGACGGGTGCCCGTGTGTTTGTGCTGCGTTGAGACCAATACCAAAGCCTGTGCAGGGCCTGGTCCCACAAGGCCCGCAGGCGCTGCAATAGCGTGGGGCGCAAGGTGCGATGGGTTTTCATGGAGCATCTCCTGGGTGGTGAACACAGCCTTGAATGTGAGGCCTCTCGCCCGAGCAACCAAGCAGGTTTTTTGTGAGCGCTGCGTTGATTTTATCGAAATGATTTGGATGTCGCTAGTGGCGGCGACGCAGGTTTTTTAGAGGCCATGTTCTGAGAAAACCTGCTGTGACGGCGGCATGTCCGGCACTAAGGTGGGGGCTCCAACCAAGGAGAACGCTGATGCAGATACTTTTCAAGTCTCGCCACCCCGAAGCCGCTTTGATGCGTGACACCGTGGAGCGCCGCGTGCGGTTTGCGCTGCGGCGATTGAACGCCCTGGTGCCCAGGGCCGATGTGCAGTTGGCTGATGTGAATGGCCCCCGCGGCGGGCTGGACAAGCGCTGCCAGATTGCCTTGCGCACCGATGGCGCGGGTGAGGTGGTTGTGTCTTCGGTGGCAGGCGATTGGCGCACCGCGCTGGACGAAGCCCTGGCCCGCGCGGTGCGGCATGTGCTGAAGGTGTGGCGCCGCGCCACCGTGGCGCGCAGAGGCCGCCACCGGCCGCTGGCCCTGCAAGGGTGAGCTCCGCCGCACTGGCTTATCGCCAGTGCCAGCGGCAGCATTCAATGATGCTAGTAAAAATATAGCTGCTGGCGCTTGTATATCAAGCGCTGGTGGCCATTTTCATTCAATGTGCATGGGCGGCAGGCATCGCAGGCGATGCCATGCCTTCGGTGTGCACAAAGCTCAGCGTGATGAGGTGGCTGACCTCGCCGTACTTCTGGCCCTGGGCCTCGCCAGGGGTTTTGTCGCTGTGCTTGACCTCGGCCACGTACTGGCCCTTCCAGGGCAGAGCGAAGGTGACGGTGCCGTCGTCGCCGCTGGTGGCTTCACGCGCCCAGCCGGAGGGGGACACCAGCTCCACCTTGGCCTTGGGCAGCGGGGCGCCGTGGAACACCACCTTCAGCTGGCCGGGCTTGCCGGTGGGAACGAGGTCCAGTGCAGCCGTGGGTGCCACGGGTTTGGCCAGGCTGGCCACCCAGCGGGCGGTGGGCTTCCACAGCAGCGGGGGCAGGTTGGCCTTGGTGCGGTCGATCAGCGGGTAGGCAGCGTCGGCAAACAGCGTCTCGGCGTTGGGGGCGGTGGTGTAGGTGAAAGCTTCTTTGGTCAGCTGACCTTCCACGCGCTGCGTGGCACCTTCCACCGTCTGTTCCAGCACGGGCACGCCCTTGAACTTGTCGAGCAGGCCGGGCGAGGTTTCGCGCACGTTATCGTTGTATTCACCAAAGTGCAGTTTGGCCTGGCTGCCGCTGTGCTCCAGCCACACCTGGTGGGCTTGTGCGGCCAGGCCGGTGGTGGCGAGCAGGGCGGCGGCGATCAGGCTGCGGGTCAGGCCTGTGGCGCGGGTGTTCAAACGTTGGTTCATGGCAGTCAGCTCCTTGCGGTGGGTTAAAACGGGTTTGCAGAAATCACAGGGCGAGCACGTCCAGCCCCACGCGTGTGGGGATGAAAACGCTCATGTTTTGATAGCTGCCCGCGCTTGCTAAATAAGCGCTGGTGGCTGTTTTGACTTAAAGTTTTTGGGTGCAGCCCATGCTGTGCAGCGGGCTGCACAGAGCCGGCGCCCAGTGAGCGTTCGGAGGCTTAGTCTTACTGTGTCATAAATGTGGCATCATGAATCCTCCCAATTCTTTTTGTGA
>NZ_CAXIAK010000078.1:0-16395 GCF_964021665.1 uncultured Acidovorax sp. | reverse complement strand
ACCCATGAACCGCCGCCACTATGCCATCACACTGCAGCAAGCCAGCGCAGAATCACCCACGCTGGCCATGCTGACCGCACTGACCAAAGACTCTAGCGAAAGGCTGAAGGCCATTGAGCCGCTGCTCCCAGCGGGCCTGCGCGACACCGTACGGGCAGGGCCTATTGAAGGTGCTACTTGGTGCCTTCTGGTCAAAAGCAACTCAGCAGCAGCCAAGCTGCGGCAAATACTGCCTGCACTGCAGGCTCATTTGCGAATCAAGGGGTGGGAGGTTAACTCTATTCGCCTGAAAGTTCAAACGAACTTGCGCTGAACTGACGAAATGAAGAGAAAAAGGAAAAGAAATTTGGTGCCGGTTGTCGGAATCGAACTGACGACCTACCGCTTACAAGGCGGGTGCTCTACCAACTGAGCTAAACCGGCGAAGCACGCATTCTATACCGAAAAAAAACGAGCTCCAAAACAAAACTGGCTTATTTCACCCGTTTGAGTGAAGGACGGCCGCCCGCAGGCCCAGGGGTGGGCTTAGGCGGTTCATCATCACCCACATCAACGGCCGGAACCAACTGAACAACGCGATCCTCAACAGAAGCACCCGACTCGACAACATCGGCTACAGGGGCCAACACAGCCGACGATGAAGGGGCCGCCACCAAACTGTCCACCGGCGGAGGGAAAGCCATGCCCTGTCCATTTTCACGCGCATAGATGGCAATCACACGCCCGACAGGAACCAGGATATCGCGTGGCTTGCCACCAAACCGGGCTTTGAATTCGATGAAATCATTACCCAGCTGCAGCGAGCTGGTTGCGTCGAAACTGATGTTCAACACGATCTCACCATCGTGAACAAACTCGCGCGGCACCTGCACTGAATCATCCACACGCACCGCTACGTAAGGCGTAAAACCATTGTCAGTGCACCACTCGTACAGAGCGCGAATCAAATACGGTCGTGTGGAGGTCGATTCCTGGGCGTTCATGGGGTGTCCAGCAGTTCAGTGGCTTCGCGAAGACTTCGCACTTACTTGCGCATGACCTTTTCGGAGGGGGTCAATGCTTCGATGTAGGCAGGACGCGAGAAGATGCGCTCTGCATACTTCAGCAAAGGTGCGGCGTTCTTGCTCAATTCAATACCGTAGTAGTCGAGGCGCCACAGCAGCGGAGCAATGGCCACATCCAGCATGGAGAAATTGTCGCCCAGCATGTACTTGTTCTTGAGGAACACAGGCGCGAGCTGGGTCAGGCGATCACGGATATGGGCCCGGGCCTTCTCCAGCGCCTTTTCGTTACCCTTGGTGGCGCGAGACTCCAGCGTGTTCACATGAACGAACAGCTCTTTCTCGAAATTCAGCAAGAACAGACGCACACGTGCACGATCAACCGGGTCGCCAGGCATCAACTGGGGATGAGGAAAGCGCTCATCAATGTATTCGTTGATGATGTTCGACTCATACAGAATCAGATCACGCTCCACCAGAATAGGCACTTGCCCATAAGGGTTCATGACGCTGATGTCTTCCGGCTTGTTATACAGATCCACATCGCGGATTTCAAAATCCATGCCCTTTTCAAACAGGACAAAACGGCAGCGGTGGGAAAAGGGACAAGTTGTTCCCGAATAAAGCACCATCATGGTGGGAGGCTCCTAAAAATCAAAAGAGTGGGAAGCACCAAAGCGCCCACTCTATAAAAAATCTGACGACTTCTCACCCAAGAGAAGTCGTCAGAAAGTCAGCAAGTTATTTGACGTCTTTCCAGAAGGCCGCATTCAGTCGCCATGCAATGACGGTGAAGAAGCCCAGGAAAATCAGAACCCACACGCCAACACGAATGCGCGTGTTCTGAGCAGGCTCGGCCATCCACTGCATGTAGTTGACCAAGTCGCCGATTGCCGCATCGTACTGCGCGGGAGTCATCTTCCCTGGAGACACTTGCTCCCAACCCTTGAGCACATGGGTCTTCTGGCCGTGGCTTTCGTGCTCTTCAAAGACGGGGCGCCGTTCGCCCTGCAGCTCCCACAGTACGTGAGGCATGCCCACGTTGGGGAACACGAGGTTGTTCCAGCCCGTCAACTTGGTGTCGTCGCGGTAGTAGGTACGCAGGTAGGTGTAGAGGTAATCCGCACCGGAACCTGCAGAGCTTGCACGCGAGCGGGCAATCACAGTGAGGTCAGGAGGATTGGCACCGAACCAGGCCTTGGCTTGCTTGGGATCAATCGCCGCCTTCATGGTTTCACCGACCTTGTCGGTGGTGAAGAGCAGATTGTCTTTCACCTGCTGGTCTGTCAAACCGATGTCTTTCAAACGGTTGAACCGCATGAACGCGGCAGAGTGGCAGTTCAGGCAGTAATTGACAAACAGCTTGGCACCATTTTGCAAAGAGGCCAAGTCATTGGTCTTGACGGGCGCCTTGTCCAGGGGATGGCCGCCGCCAGCAGCCATTGCAGAGCCAGCCACCATGCCCAGCGCTGCCACGATCGTGAGAATGAGTTTCTTCATTGTTGTTTTCTCCGGCTCTCAATGCGCAACGTAGGTAACGCGATCAGGCACAGGCTTGGTCTTACCAATGCGACTCCACCAAGGCATCAACAGGAAGAAGCCGAAGTAGAACAAAGTACCCACCTGAGACACCCGCTCACCAATCGGCGAGGGAGGCTGGACGCCCAGGTAACCCAAGATCAGGAAGTTGATCACAAAGACAGCGTAGAAGTACTTGTGCCAGTCGGGACGGTAACGAATGGACTTCACAGGGCTGTAGTCCAGCCAAGGCAGGAAGAACAGGATGATCACGGCACCACCCATCACGACCACGCCCCAGAACTTGGCGTCAATGGCCAGCATCAAAGCGGTGACCACCACAGCGCCACCAGCAATCACCACCTTGAAGATGGCTGGCAGCTGGGCTTTAAGCACTCCAAACAATGCACCCAGGAGCACGCAGGCGATCAGGGCATACATCATTTCGCTGGTGATAGCACGCAGCATCGAATAAAACGGGGTGAAGTACCACACGGGAGCAATGTGCAACGGCGTCACCAGCGGATCTGCTGGGATGAAGTTGTTGTACTCGAGGAAATAGCCACCAAATTCGGGCGCGAAGAACACCACCGCAGAGAAAGCCAACAGAAACACAGACACGCCAAAGATATCGTGCACGGTGTAGTAAGGGTGGAATGGCACGCCATCCAGAGGCTTGCCCTTGGCATCACGGGGCGCATTGGGACCCTTGATTTCAACGCCGTCTGGGTTGTTGGAGCCCACGTCGTGCAACGCCAGCAAGTGGGCCACAACCAAGCCCAGCAGAACCAGAGGAACGGCAATGACGTGGAAGCTGAAGAAGCGGTTCAGGGTAGCGTCGCCCACCACAAAGTCGCCACGGATCAGCAGAGCCAGGTCAGGACCGATGAAGGGAATGGCTGCAAACAGGTTCACGATCACCTGAGCGCCCCAGTAAGACATCTGGCCCCAAGGCAGCAGATAGCCCATGAAGGCTTCAGCCATCAGACACAGGAAAATGGCGCAGCCAAAGATCCAGACCAGCTCACGCGGCTTGCGGTAAGAGCCGTAGATCAGGCCACGGAACATATGCAGGTACACCACTACAAAGAAAGCCGAAGCCCCCGTGGAGTGCATGTAGCGAATCAACCAGCCCCAGGGCACATCACGCATGATGTACTCCACCGATGCGAAAGCCAGATTCGCATCAGGCTTGTAGTGCATGACCAGGAAGATACCGGTGACGATCTGGATCACCAGCACCAGCAGTGCCAGCGAACCAAAGATGTACCAGAAGTTGAAATTCTTCGGAGCGTAGTACTCCGACATATGCACACGGTAGGCATCGAAAGCTGTGGGGAACCGGTTCTCGAACCAATTCGTCAGCTTGGCAGACGCCGAAGCATTGGGGGAGATTTCCTTGAATTCAGCCATGTTGTGCTACCTCAAGCCTTCTTGTCTTCACCGATCAGCAGACGCGAATCGGACAGATACATGTGGGGCGGGATTTCCAGGTTGTCAGGCGCAGGCTTGTTCTTGAACACGCGGCCAGCCAAGTCGAAAGTGGAGCCGTGGCAAGCACACAGGAAGCCGCCATTCCAGTCGTCAGGCAAAGAAGGCTGAGGGCCCGTTTGGAACTTATCGCCGGGCGAGCAACCCAAGTGGGTGCAAATGCCCACGCCCACGAAGATTTCAGGCTTGATGGAGCGGTGTTGGTTTTTTGCGTACTCAGGGGTGGGGTACGTCTTGCGATCTGACTTGGGATCGGCCAGTTGAGGCTCGGTCTTGGCCAACGAAGCAATCTGCTCCGGGGTGCGCTTGAGAATCCACACGGGCTTGCCGCGCCATTCCACAGTGAGCTTTTCGCCGGGTTGCAGGGCTGAAATATCAACCTCTACCGCAGCACCGGCTGCTTTGGCTTTTTCCGAAGGCTGAAAACTGCTGACGAAGGGCACGGCTACGGCCACTCCTCCCGCAGCACCAGCGCATCCGGACGCAATCAGCCACGTCCGCTTGCTGGTGTCGACTGGTGTGTCACTCATGGGGATCCTCGGTATACATCGCTATGTTGGGGTCAGCCGGGGATTGTAGCGGAGTGAAAACTCATCACACCAGCCGCCCTCTTGCAATCTAGCGTCGCAGCCCCATAGCGAAGCAGCACCGCACGCCATCTCTCCTAGATAATGCGATCTCACACCACCTGGGGCGACGGGCCCTTGAAACCAAAAAGGGAAGCAAAGATGACAATCATCAAAGAATTCAAAGAATTTGCCATCAAGGGCAATGTGATCGACCTGGCTGTGGGGGTGATCATTGGCGGAGCCTTCGGGAAAATCGTGGACTCCGTGGTGGCCGATCTGATCATGCCGGTGGTGGGCCTGGTGTTTGGCAAACTGGATTTTTCCAATTTGTTCCTGGTATTGGGCAATGTGCCAGCTGGTACCGCCATGACCCTGGACGCACTGCGCAAGGCCGGCGTGCCCGTTTTCGCCTACGGTAACTTTTTGACGGTGGCCGTCAATTTCATCATTCTGGCGTTCATCATTTTCATGATGATCAAGCAGATCAACCGACTCAAGCGCGAAGCACCTGCACCAGCGCCTGCAGCTCCAGCGCCTGAACCCGAAGACATCGTCTTGCTGCGCGAGATCCGCGACAGCCTCAAGCGCTGATCTGCGCCACAAGCTCAGCCTCTTGATGGATTCAACGCCCTCTCGTCGAGGGCGTTGTCGCATCTGCGGCCAACACCGCTCGAAAATTCAGGCGAGTTGCCGCGCCATGCGTACCGCTTCGATCAGGCTGGACGCATCGGCTACGCCCCGCCCTGCGATATCGAACGCGGTGCCGTGGTCGGGGCTGGTGCGAACCAAGGGCAGGCCCAGGGTGACGTTCACCCCCTTGTCCACACCCAGATATTTGACGGGAATCAGACCTTGGTCGTGGTACATCGCGACCACGACATCAAACTCACCGGGATGGGCCTCGGTGTGCCGAGCACGCATGAAGACGGTATCCGGCGGCAACGGTCCGTACACATCCACCCCTTGCGCGCGCAATTGAGCCAGAGCGGGAGCAATGATTTCCAGCTCCTCGCGGCCAAACAAACCACCTTCGCCCGCATGGGGGTTGAGCCCTGCCACAGCGATACGCGGCGCACGCCCCAAGGTGCGCAGCAGTGCCGCATGCGCGATGTGCACGGTCTGCAGCACGTTGGCCTCGGTCACAGCAGCAATCGCATCGCGCAGGGACACATGGATGCTGACCAGCACCGTGCGCAACTCATCGCTTGCCAACATCATGCGCACTGGCATCGCATCCAGCGCCACGCCTTGGTGGGCAGCGGCTTCGGCCTGCAGCAGTTCGGTGTGACCGGGGTAGTCCACGCCTGCAGCAGAGAGCGCCTCTTTGTGCAACGGCGCCGTGACCAGTGCGGCGACCTCCCCGCGCAGCGCAGCGCGTGCCGCCCACTGCACACAGTCGGCCGCGGCGCGCCCTGCCGCGGCACTGACCCGCCCCACCGCCACGGTGTCGGGCAGACCCGCAAGCGGTAGCACCGGCACGCAGCGCGGGGGCGCAGCCAGGTCATCGGCCACCCCCTCGATCACCGCCACGGGCAGCGAAGGTATGCCCGGGCTTGCAATGCAGCCCGCGGCGCGTCGCAAGGTGGCCACGTTCCCGACGACGAAGCAGCCGCGCAGCACATCGGGCGCATCCCGGAACGCTTTGGCCACGATTTCAGGGCCTATGCCTGCGGGGTCGCCTTGGGTAATGGCGATGGGCTTGAGATTGGTTTTCATAAATTCTGGCGCTAACGCCCGTCAATCAAGCGCAAGCAGCTACGCTTTCAATAGCAAACCATTCACGCGGGGTTGTCGATTTCGATGAACTCGTGCTCGATGCCCAGCGGCCGCGCCACCTCACCCGCGACCGCCGGAGCGCCATAGCGCTCGGTAGCGTGGTGGCCCGCGGCAATGAAGGCCACACCCGTTTCGCGCGCCAGATGGGCTTGTGGTTCAGAAATTTCGCCCGTAATGAACACGTCAGCGCCTGCAGCGATGGCGGCCTCAAAGTAGCTTTGCGCCCCACCCGTGCACCACGCCACTTTGGTCACGGGGCGCGTGCTATCGGCCGAGGTCACCAGCATTGCCGGCCTGCCCAGCACGGCTGCCACATGGTCCGCCACGGCCTGCGCATGGGGATAGTCGGCATCGGCCACGCAGCCCAGCAGCTGTTCACCAAACTGAGCCACGCTCGTCCACCCCAGCATCTGGCCCAACTGGGCGTTGTTGCCCCACTGGGGGTGCGCATCCAGCGGCAGGTGGTACGCAAAAAGATTGATGTCGTGCGCCAGCAGCAGTTGCAGGCGCTGCTTCATCCAGCCCGTGACCCGGCCATCTTGTCCCCGCCAGAACAGTCCGTGGTGGACGAAGATGGCGTCAGCGCGGGCAGCGATGGCCGCCTCGATCAGCGCCTTGCTGGCCGTGACGCCGCTCACCATGCGAGCGATCTGTTCCTTGCCCTCCACCTGCAGGCCATTGGGCCCGTAGTCTTTGAAACGCTCGGGTTGCAGCAGGCCGTCGAATGCCTGCAGAAGGTCTACGCGGGATATGCTCATGCCCGCTATTGTCGCGCGGGCTCGCGCAGGCAGCGCCAAGACCCCACCCAACGCCGCGCCATGCGCCGCCAAGGCTTGGAGGACAATAGCAACTATTCCGAGCCCCGAAGATCACACTGCAGAACTTCGCGCACCCCACGCACCTTTGCCCTATCTACTCATCATGAAACGCATCTGGCTGCTGTTCTCTCAGGCCGTGACGGTTTTCGCCGCGGCCTATTTTGTTGTCGCCACCCTCCAGCCCGACTGGATCCGCCAAGGCGCCACCCGCTCGGGCGCCGGCGTGGCCCTGATGGAAGCGCCCCCAGCCCCGGCGGGGCAGCCTGCGGCAGGCAGTTTCAGCGGCGCAGCGCGCAAAGCATCGCCCGCCGTGGTCAGCATCAATACCAGCAAGGCCGTACGCCACCCACGCAGCAACGACCCCTGGTTCCAATTCTTCTTTGGTGACCAGGCCCCGCAGGCCCAAACCGGGCTCGGCAGCGGTGTCATCATCAGCCCCGACGGTTACATCCTCACCAACAACCATGTGGTCGAAGGTGCGGACGAAATCGAAGTCACGCTGACCGACAGCCGCCGCACCCGCGCCAGCGTGATCGGAACCGACCCCGAAACCGACCTGGCCATTCTCAAGATCACACTCGACAAGCTGCCCGTGATCACGCTCGGCGATTCAGACTCCCTGGCCGTGGGCGATCAGGTGCTGGCCATTGGCAACCCCTTTGGCGTGGGCCAAACGGTGACCAGCGGCATTGTCAGTGCGCTGGGGCGCAGCCAGCTGGGCATCAACACGTTTGAGAACTTCATCCAGACTGATGCCGCCATCAACCCCGGCAACTCGGGTGGCGCGTTGGTGGATGTGAACGGCAACCTCATGGGGATCAACACGGCCATCTACTCGCGCTCGGGTGGCAGCATGGGGATCGGTTTCGCCATCCCTGTGTCTACCGCGCGCCTGGTGCTCGATGGCATCGTGAAAGACGGGCAGGTGACCCGCGGCTGGATTGGCGTGGAGCCCAACGAACTGTCAGCCGAGCTGGCCGAAACCTTCGGCGTGAAAGCCACCGAAGGCGTCATCATCACCGGGGTGCTGCAAGACGGCCCCGCCGCACAGGCGGGTATGCGCCCCGGCGACGTGATTCTGAAGGTGGATGACAAGGCTGTGGGCAACGTGCCGCAGCTGCTGACTGCCGGGGCTGCGCTCAAACCCGGCACGCCCTCAGCTTTCGAGGTGCAACGCGCCGACAAGAAGTTGGAGTTGAACATCAACCCTGGGGTACGCCCTCGCCCCCAGCGCGCTGTGCGTCGCTGAAGCACAGTACAAAACTCCTGCGGCCCGCAGGAACTTATACGCTATCAATAACATAGCTGCTAGCGCTTTATTTTCGGGCGCTAGCGGCTATTTTCATTGGCAAAGAATAAACCCTATCCTGCTTTGGTGGCAACCAGACTTCCTCCACAGGAAACCGTCAAACCGACCACGCAGAGCGTCATGGGAGGAGCGCAAAGAAAGGCACTACGGCGCCGCAACAGTGGCAGCCCAAAGCCGCCACAAAGCAGCGCCTCCGCTGTCAGGAAGAAGCGGTTTCTTCCTCTGTGGTGCCGGGCGCTTTGGTGTGCTTGATGAACAGTTGCGCGGCCCAGATGCCAATCTCGTAAAGAATGCACATGGGCACGGCCAAGGCCAGTTGCGACACCACGTCGGGGGGGGTGACGATGGCGGCGATCACGAACGCGATGACGATGAAGTAACCACGGAAGTTCTTCAGCTTCTCAATGCTCACCACCCCCATGCGGGCCAGCACCACCACCGCAATCGGCACTTCAAAGGCCAGGCCGAAGGCAAGGAACATGGACAGCACAAAGCTCAGATAAGCCTCAATGTCTGGCGCGGCCGTGATGCTCTTGGGCGCAAAGCTCTGGATGAACGCGAACACCTGCCCAAACACGAAGTAATAGCAAAAGGCCACGCCGATGAAAAACAGCACAGTGCTGGAGACCACCAACGGCAAGACCAGCTTCTTCTCATGCGAATACAGGCCCGGCGCCACAAACGCCCACACCTGCCAGAGCACGAATGGCAAAGCCAGCAAAAAGGCCGACATCAGCAAGATCTTGAGCGGCACCATGAAGGGCGAGATCACCGAAGTGGCAATCAGCGTAGCGCCCTTGGGCAAATGCGCTACGAGTGGCGCTGCCAGAAAGTCGTACAGCGGCCCGGGGCCGGGAAAGAAAAACAGGAAGGCAGCAGCCACGGCAATGGCAATGATGGCCTTGACCAAGCGGTCGCGCAGCTCCATCAAATGCTGGACAAACGGTTGCTCCGTTCCAGCAAGCTCGTCTTCTTGGGTGGGGGTGTCTGCCATGTTGGATCTTCGAGGGCGTCAGGGCCGCCCATGCAGCGCGCGCGGGCGCAGCATCAGTGGAACTTTTTAGGGCGGTAGCGCGCTACCCGCGCCGCACCGGACAACGCTTTGGTGCGCACACCATTGCGGGCTTTGTACCACTGGGGGGTAGCGCCTTTCTTGAGGCGCCAGTTTTTGCCAGGGTGCTTGTAAGCGGGCAGCACAGCCGAAGCCGTGTCGTGACTCTCGGTCTCGAAACTGGTGGCTTGCGCCCAGTCTTTTTCAAACTCGCTGGCGCTGGTCTGGATGGACTGCTCCACATCGCGCGCGGCGTTTTCCACCGAGTCCTTCATCTTGCGCAGCTCATCGAGCTCCATGGAGCGGTTGACTTCAGACTTCACATCGGCCACGTAGCGCTGCGCCTTGCCCAGCAGGGTGCCCACGGTACGGGCGACGCGGGGCAGCTTTTCAGGGCCGATGACGATCAACGCCACCGCCCCAATGAGCGCCATTTTGGACAGGCCAATATCAATCATGGAATCAACGCTCGCTCAAGCCATCAGCTTTTTTGCTTGGCTTCCACGTCGATGGTGGTCTTGTCGGCGGCTTGGCTGTTGGCCACTTGGCTGGGAGCTGGAGCTGCGGTGGGCGCGGGGGCGTCGCTTGAGCCGTCTTTCATGCCGTCCTTGAAGCCCTTGACCGCGCTGCCCAGGTCAGAGCCCATGTTCTTGAGCTTTTTGGTGCCGAAGACCATGACAACGATCAGCAGCACGATCAGCCAGTGCCAGATGGAAAAGGAACCCATGGAATTTCTCCTAACGAATTGCAATCATTTTAGACGCGCGATGTAACCCCGGCGTGAAGGGGAAAAGACTGTCAGCTCTTGACCTCAGCCTTTGAGC
Source organism: uncultured Acidovorax sp. (assembly GCF_964021665.1). Lineage (NCBI taxonomy): Bacteria > Pseudomonadati > Pseudomonadota > Betaproteobacteria > Burkholderiales > Comamonadaceae > Acidovorax > uncultured Acidovorax sp. Next base: position 6,038 of record NZ_CAXIAK010000078.1, on the reverse strand, counting down.
CAAGGGCGTGGGCCACCCATCACATGGATATGCAGATGGTGGATCTCCTGCCCGCCTTCAACCCCTGTGTTGGTGACGATGCGAAAGCCACCGTCTGGGTACGGATTACACCCCTGCTCCAGGGCCAGCCGGGGCGCCAGCGCCATCATGCGCCCCAGCAGCCCGGCGTGCTCCGGGGTAACCTGGGCCATCGAAGGGATATGCGCCTTGGGAACCATGAGAAAGTGCACCGGCGCCCAGGGATGGATGTCGTGGAATGCGAAGATTTCCTCGTCTTCATAGACCTTGCGGGAAGGAATCTCGCCGGCAATGATCTTACAAAAAAGGCAGTTCGGATCGTGCATGGTGAAGGGATGAATGAAACCGGCCGCAGCCGCCAGATAACTGATTACCGAGTCATGAATGACTCTGGGCAAGCTTGTGCATTGTCAGCGATATACGCGGCATTCGGCTTGTCCGCCGGCTGACGAAGGGCTGTCAGCCAAGGGCTGAGCAAGGCACCCGCTAGCCAGCAGCGCCAACCTCACATCTCCAGAGCCTGCCCCTTGTTCATTGCGACCATGCCGCGCACGATGCGGTACAGGAACCACAGGGAGATCAGCCCCCAGGCGATCCAGCCGGGCAGGATCAAAATCCACAGCGGGGCTGTCAGTACATAGAGCACACCTGCCCAGATCACCGTACGCAGGCGCCAAGAAAAATGGCTGGCCTGCCAGGTGCCTTCTGCGTCGCTCTTTTTGACGAGGTCGATCACCAGCGCAATCAACAGCAAGGCAGCGCCGGGTTGCGCACCGGGAATGACCGCCCCCACCGCCACGATCAGATGCAACAGGTAGCTGACCCAGCCGATGGCCTTCAAGTCCTCGGCCCGCTGGTCCTTGGTCCGCACATCGGTGAAGTCATCTGCCATGGCTGTCAGCCTTTCTCGTCTGCCGCGCGCGCGTCTGCCTTGCGCAGGGCTTTTTCTTCGATACCGCTGGTGCCTTCACGGCGGGCTAGCTCCTTGACCACATCCGCCGGGCTCAAGCCGTAGTGGGCCAGGGCGATCATGGAGTGGAACCACAGGTCTGCGACCTCGTAAACGATCTTTGCCTTGTCGGCGCCATGGTCCACATCCTTGGCCGCCATCACCACTTCGGTGGCCTCTTCGCCAATCTTCTTCAAGAAGGCATCCGGCCCCTTGTGCAGCAGGCGCGAGACATAGCTGGTCTGCGGATCGCCACCGTTGGCGGGTTTGCGGCTTTCAATCACGGCCGCCAGGCGGGCCAGGGCGTCTTGCTGAGACAGCACGTGGGAATCGTTGGAACTCATGGGCTTATTTGTAGATGGATTCGGGATCTTTCAAGACCGGATCAACGGCCTTCCAGGCGCCATCCTTGAGCACGCTGAAGAAGCAGCTGTGGCGCCCGGTGTGGCAGGCAATGCCAGGCTCGTGCCCTTCCTGCGTGACCTTGAGCAGCACCACGTCGTTGTCGCAGTCGAGGCGGATTTCATGCACCGTCTGCACATGGCCCGACTCTTCGCCCTTGAACCACAGCTTCTTGCGCGAGCGGCTGAAATACACCGCGCGACCCAGCTCTGCGGTCTTGGCCAGCGCTTCGCGGTTCATCCAGGCAAACATCAGCACATCGCCTGTGCCCTGCTCTTGCGCAATCACGGGCACCAGGCCCTGCGCGTCCCATTTCACTTCATTGAGCCAGTTCATGGGCGGATTGTCGGTGATTTGTGCCGGAGGGCCGGACGGGGATCAAAAATTTAAACGTTTTTGGCCGCTAGCGCTTTTGCAGCAAGCGCCAGCAGCTATTAAATCAATAGCAAAACAAGCTGCCAATTACAGACGCACGGGAATGCCACGCTCTGCCATGCGCTGCTTGGCCTGGCCCACGGTGTACTCGCCGTAGTGGAAGATGCTGGCAGCCAGCACGGCATCGGCACCGCCCTGCTGCACGCCGTCGGCAAGGTGGTCGAGATTGCCCACGCCGCCTGAGGCGATGACGGGCACGCTCACGGCGTCGCTCACTGCGCGGGTCAGGGCCAGGTCAAAGCCGGACTTGGTGCCGTCACGGTCCATGCTGGTGAGCAATATTTCGCCAGCGCCGCGCTGAGCCATCTCCTGCGCCCACGCCAGCGCATCCAGCCCCGTGTTCTTGCGCCCGCCGTGGCTGTAGACATCCCAGCCAGGGCCCACCGGCTGGCCATTGGCGCCGACGCGCAGCGCGTCTTCTTCAGAACGGCGCTTGGCATCAATGGCCACCACGATGCACTGGGCACCGTATTTGGCCGATGCCGCATTGATGACATCAGGGTTAGCAATGGCGGCCGAATTGAAGCTCGTCTTGTCCGCGCCCGCGTTAAGCAGGCGGCGCACATCTTCCACCGTACGCACGCCGCCACCCACGGTGAGCGGAATGAACACCTGGCTGGCCACGGCTTCGATGATGTGCAGGATCAGATCACGACCATCGCTGGTGGCAGTGATGTCCAGAAAGGTCAGCTCATCGGCCCCCTGGGCGTTGTAGCGCGCGGCAATCTCTACCGGGTCGCCTGCATCGCGCAGTTCAACAAAATTGACACCCTTGACCACGCGGCCTCCGGTAACGTCAAGACAGGGGATGATGCGTTTGGCAAGCATGGCGCAGAGGGATGAGAAAAAAGAAGAATATCAATCAAAGGAAGCCGCAACCCCGAGGGCGCGGCCAGAGCGGCCCGTGCAAGATACCACGGCCATCCGCAGGGCCCATCCCACTCAGGCTTGCAGGCTGGCGCCCACACCGCTTTGCCAGCGCCACGCGTCTTCGCACATTTGGTCCAGACCCAGTTTGGCAGTCCAGCCCAGCAGTTGCTGCGCCAGAGCAGGGTCGGCCCAGCACTGGGCCACATCGCCCGGCCGGCGCGCCACGATGCGGTAGGGCACGGCCCGACCGCTGGCACGCTCGAAGGCACGCACCATCTCCAGCACCGATACGGGGCGGCCCGTGCCCAGGTTCACCGTCAGCAGGCCGGGGTGGCTGCGCAGGTAGCGCAGCGCGGCCACATGCCCCTCGGCCAGATCGCACACATGGATGTAGTCGCGCACGCCGGTGCCATCGGGCGTGGGGTAGTCGTTGCCGTACACGCTGAGTTGTTCGCGCAGGCCCACGGCCACCTGCGCAACGTAAGGCAGCAGATTGTTGGGAATGTCCTGCGGGTCTTCGCCGATCAAGCCACTGGCGTGGGCCCCCACGGGGTTGAAGTAGCGCAGGCGGGCAATGCGCCACTGGCCGGGCTCGGAAGCGTCCACATCGGCCAGCACCTGCTCCATCATGAGCTTGCTCCAGCCGTAGGCGTTGGTGGCCGACAGCGGGAAGTCCTCACGGATAGGCACCGAGGCCGGGTCACCATACACCGTGGCAGACGAGGAGAACACCAGCGTGCGCACATTCGCCGCCCGCATGGCGCCCAGCAGGGCCACCGTGCCCGCAACGTTGTTGTCGTAGTACCGCAGCGGCTCGCGCACCGACTCGCCCACCGATTTCAGGGCTGCAAAGTGGATGACCCCCTCGACGGCGTGCTCGGCAAACACCCGCTGCAGCAAGGCCGTGTCGCGGATATCGCCCTCGATGAAAGACACGGGTGCGCCAATGATGCGCTCTACCCGTTCCAGCACCGAACGGCGGCTGTTGCAAAAGTTGTCCAGCACCATGAAAGGAATGCCGGCCTGGGCCAACGCCACACAGGTATGCGAGCCGATGAAGCCGGCTCCGCCCGTTACAAGAATCACGCTTTTGCGCTCCTAAAGATGTGGATACAACGGACGACTCCGCTATAGGCCCCTCACTATACTGGCCGCGCCACTGCCCAAAAGGGCCCAGGGTTCCTTCACATTGGGCGCCAGCGGTCAACATTGTTAATAATTGCCCATGTCAAGCACTACACAATGGTGCGCACCCATGAACATGAATCCATCCTCTGGCGCCGCGCCATTACGGCAGCCACTTCCTTCCGCACTTGAAAGCACGGTGGTGCTACGCCCCTCTGGCAGCTTACTTCCGAGCGAACGCGATGCCATGGCCTTTGCATCGTGGCCTGCATTTACCGCATCGGGCTTTGTCCCGTTGGGCTTTTATCTGGACGGCTGGGATGCTCCCGCGCTGGTCGCCCTGTGCGAATCCATACGCCACAGCCCATGGTGGGACCGTCCCATCTGGGCATCAGAAAGCTCCGCCCCCCCACCAGCGTGGGCGGATGCTGCAGGCCCACTGAGCGAAGCCATCGCTGCAGGCGAGCGGGCTCTCGCGGCACGCAGAAGCCTCAAACTAGATCCCTCTGGCCTGCATTTTGATGAGCGCGTGCTGTACTTCATGTACCTGCGCGACGGCGCAAAGCTGACCCCCTTGTGTGATCGCAACAGCGCACAGTTGTACCGCTACCCCTTGGTGGAGGCATTGGCCCACGAGGGAGACGATGTGGCGGCCTGCTTGGCCACACTATCGCGGCGGCGCCTGCTGGAGCCTGCCGAACTGATCGACCGCACACGCCACTGCAGAGCCTGTGGCAGCGCACACATCCACTACCTGGATGTGTGCCCCCATTGCTCCAGCATCCAGATCAACAAAGCCCCTTCGCTGCACTGCTTTACCTGCGGCCATGTGGCGCCTGAAAATGATTTTCACGACGACGGTGGCTTAACCTGCCCCAAATGCAGCACGGCACTGCGGCACATCGGCGTGGACTACGACCGCCCCCTCACCCAATATGCCTGCGGCAGCTGCCACCATGTGTTTGTCGAAACCAGCGTGGTGGCGCGTTGCCTGGATTGCCGCAACACCACAGAGCCCAACGCGCTGGATGTGCGCGAGATCGCTTCACTCAGGCTCAGCGCCCACGGGCGTGCGGCCCTCAGGGCAGGGCAAATCCGAGAGTCGTTTGCCGCCCTGGACACGGCCAACTACGTGGAGCCAGCGTACTTCCGTCGCCTGCTGGACTGGGCATTGGCCACCCATGCCCGCCACAAGGAAATGCACTTTGCGCTGATGCTCGTGGAGTTCCAGAACGCGACCGAAGTGATCGAGAAGCAGGGAGCCGCACGCGTCTTTCTGATGCTGGACGAATTTGCACGGCGTTTGCATGAACTCCTGCGCACCTCAGACCTGACCACGCGCACCCAGGAAGAACGCTTGTGGTTGATGCTGCCTTTCTCTCACCCTGAAGGCCTGACAGCGCGGTTGCAAAAAGTGTTGCACGAGCAGTCCAGCCAACATGGCGAAGCAGCTTTGCGCGTGCGCATTCGTCACCTGCAAATTCCTCGCGATCTGCAAAATCACGACACGGCCGTGCAACTCATGGGCCGCCTGCAAAACGCGGATTAGCGCATGTGGGATCAGGTCGTTTTTGCCTTTGTCACGCTGTTCGCCAGCTCCAGCCAGCAAAACTGGCTGGAGCTGGCCTGGAAATTTTTTCCCTTCGTCGTGGTGCTGGAGGCCCCCTTCTTTTTGCTGGTGACCGCCGGCATGGTGCGTTACGGCCTGCGCAGGCACCGCCCTGAACGACAGCGTGAACGCTACCCACGTGTGTCTTGCGTGGTGACCTGCTATTCGGAAGGCGAAGACGTGCGCAAGACCATCCAGTCTCTGGCACAGCAGTTGTATCCCGGCCATATCGAGATCATTGCCGTCATTGACGGGGCCATTCAGAACCGCCCCACCTTACTGGCCGCGCGCAATGCCCGCAGGCTTTTGGCAGGGCAAGCCAAGCGGAATCTGGTGGTGCTGCCCAAGTGGCAACGCGGGGGGCGGGTTTCGTCACTCAATGCAGGACTCTCCATCGCCACGGGGGAAATCGTCATGGCGCTGGATGGCGATACATCTTTCGACAACGACATGGTGCGCAACGCAACGCGCCACTTTGACGACCCTGGCGTAGTGGGTGTTTCAGGCAATCTGCGCGTGCGCAACGCCAAGAAAACCCTGGTCACCCGATTGCAGGCGCTGGAGTACATCCTGTCGATCGGGGCTGGCAAAACCGGCCTTTCCGAGTTCAACATCGTCAACAACAGCTCG
>NZ_CAXIAK010000077.1:0-16908 GCF_964021665.1 uncultured Acidovorax sp. | reverse complement strand
ACACGTCCCCTTTTTACTGGATCAAGCCGCCTGCGGGCTTAACTGACTGGCATTGCGCAATCGCGGGCTTTTGTTTATTGGCAGCGCTGGCGCGATCAGTTGTCGCGCGCAGCCTTGGCAGTGTCGGTGAAGTCGCTGAACACGCCGTCCACCCCCAGGTTGAAGAACAGCTTGTACTCGGCCTTGGGGTCGCCCTTGAAGTCCGACGCCAGGCGCTTGGCTTCATTGCGGAAGGTGTAGGCGTGCACAAACAGGCCAGCGGCGTGGGCGTCCTTCACCACGGAAGTAGCAGGCATCATCACGCGGTCGCGCTCGTCGATCTTGCCGTCGCCGTTCAGGTCGTCGGGCTTGCCGTCCTTGTTGGCATCCACCTGCTTGGAAGGGATCAGGTACGGCTTCCAGGGGCCAATGCCGTCGGCATAGGTCTTAACTTCCTTCAGGCCTGCTGGGGTCAGCAGGCTGGCGAAGGTGCGCGAGTCGCCGGCAACGGCAAAGTCATAGGGCTTGTCGTAGGGGGCCGTGAGGTCCATGCTGCCATCGGCGTTCACGTCGTTGGCATCCACCAGCTGCACCAGGCGAACCTGGGTCTTGGTGCGCAGGTACTTGAGGTTGGACACCTCGAACGACTGCACGATCACCGGCGACGCCTTGGTGGTGTAACCGTACTTGGACAGCACGGCCAGCAGGCGATCTTCCAGCGGCAGGCCCAGCTTGGCGTGGTAGGTGGGGTGCTTGGTTTCGGGGTACACGCCCACGGTGCGGCCGGCCTTGGTGCCTTCGGCCTTGGCCAGGTCCAGCACTTCTTCAAACGTTGGGATCTGGAACTTGCCGTTGTACGACTGGTCGCGGTCCGAGAGGGGCTGCACGGCGCGCAGGGTCTTGAGTTCGGCCAGGGTGAAGTCAGAGACGAACCAGCCTTCTTCGTTCACGCCGTCCACGTTCTTGGTGGTCTTGCGGCTGGCGAATTCGGGGCGGGTGGCCACATCGGTGGTACCGGTGATGTTGGGCTCGTGGCGGGCCACCAGCACGCCGTCCTTGGTGGCAACGAGGTCGGGCTCGATGAAGTCGGCGCCCATGTCGATGGCGAGCTTGTAGCTTTCCAGCGTGTGGTCAGGCCGGTAGCCGCTGGCGCCGCGGTGGCCAATCACCAAGGGGGTGTCGCCGCTGAGTGTGGGGTAGCTGGGGCTGTCGCTGCCGCCGCAGGCTGCCAACGCAAGGGCTGCCGTCAGCGCCAGGGCCGCAGGACGAATGCTGAATGTGTGCATGAGCGCTTCTCCTCTTGGTATGCGTGTAGTGAACCGGCCGACTGTGGGGGCATTCTGTGACAACACCATGACGGTGCATAGGGGTAAGCACCCTACCTTGGCCGCCGCCATTCACACCCCACGGCGGTGCATTCGAGCACCAATTCAATGCAAAGAAGCCACCCATTCACCAAGCTTGTGCAGATTTTCAGCATGACCTTATGACGCTTTGACATAATGTCGCATTGCAGCAAGCAACGGCTGCTTTTTTTTGACCTCCACAAGCCTCTTCAACCATGAAATACGACTCCGTTGGCAGCTTCCTTTCGCAGGTGGCTCTTCGCAATCCCGGTCAACCTGAATTCCTGCAAGCTGTCACGGAAGTGATGGAAAGCCTGTGGCCTTTCATCGAGAAGAATCCCCGCTACGCAGAGCAAGGCCTGCTGGAGCGTCTGGTCGAACCCGAGCGCGTGGTGATGTTCCGCGTGTCCTGGACGGACGACCACGGCACCGTGCAGGTCAACCGCGGCTATCGCATCCAGCACAGCATGGCCATCGGCCCCTACAAGGGCGGCCTGCGCTTCCACCCCTCAGTGAACCTGTCGGTGCTGAAGTTCCTGGCTTTTGAACAAACCTTCAAGAACGCGCTCACCACGCTGCCCATGGGCGGCGGCAAGGGCGGCTCCGACTTCGACCCCAAGGGCAAGAGCCCCGCAGAAGTCATGCGCTTTTGCCAGGCTTTCGTGACCGAGCTGTACCGCCACGTCGGCCCCGACACCGATGTGCCAGCAGGCGACATCGGCGTGGGTGGCCGCGAAGTGGGCTACATGGCCGGCATGTACAAGAAGCTGGCCAACAACGCTTCCAGCGTGTTCACCGGCAAGGGCCTGAGCTTCGGCGGCTCGCTGATCCGCCCTGAAGCCACGGGCTACGGCACGGTGTACTTTGCCGACGAAATGCTCAAGACCCGCGGCAAGTCCTTCAAGGGCATGCGCGTGTCGGTGTCCGGCTCGGGCAATGTGGCCCAATACGCTGTCGAAAAGGCCATGGAACTGGGCGCCAAGGTCGTCACCGTGTCGGACTCCAGCGGCACCATCATTGATGAAGACGGCTTCACGCCAGAGAAGCTGGCCATCCTGATGGATGTGAAGAACCACCACTACGGCCGCGTGAGTGACTACGCTGCCCGCACCGGTGTGAAGTTTGAAGCGGGTGTGCGCCCCTGGCATGTGCCCGTGGACATTGCCCTGCCCTGCGCCACGCAGAACGAGCTGGACGAGAACGACGCCCAGCTGCTCATCAAGAACGGCGTGCTGTGCGTGGCCGAAGGCGCGAACATGCCTTCGACCATCGAAGCGGCCAAGGCATTCGAAGCCGCTGGCGTGCTGTACGCCCCCGGCAAGGCATCCAACGCCGGTGGCGTGGCCACTTCCGGCCTGGAAATGAGCCAGAACGCCATGCGCATGAGCTGGACCCGCGAAGAAGTGGACGCGCGCCTGCTGCAGATCATGCAAGGCATCCACGCCGCCTGCCTGAAGTATGGCAAGCGCGCCGATGGCAGCGTGAGCTACATCGACGGCGCCAACGTGGCGGGCTTCGTGAAGGTGGCCGACGCCATGCTGGCTCAAGGCGTGGTCTGACGCCAAGTACCGCACAAGGCGCCGAGTGGCGCCTGCTGGTCAACACCAAGGGGCTTCGGCCCCTTTTTTCATGGGCGTAGCGTTGGATATATCGATACCGGTATGCTCACCCGCTGGACGACATGTCAGCAAAGGTAACCCCTTTCCTCAAGGAGACGCGCGCGTGGAAATTTTCAGCTTCCTCAATCTCATGGTCGAGAAGGCAGGCTCTGATCTGTTCTTCAGTGTGGGAGCCCCCGTCAACTTGAAGATCGAGGGCATCACCCACCCGCTGAAAATGCCCGCGCTGCGCCCGGGGCAGGTCAAGCAACTAGCCTATTCGGTGATGAACGAGCGCCAGATCAGCGAGTTCGAAGCCAAGATGGAGATGAACCTCTCGATCTCGGCCGAAAACCTGGGGCGCTTCCGGGTGAACGTGTTCGTGCAGCGCGGCGAGACCGGCATGGTGATTCGCTACATCAAGAACAAGATTCCGCCGCTGGCTGCCCTGGGCCTGCCGCCTGTGCTGGAAAAGCTGGTGATGCGCAAGCGCGGCCTGGTGCTGGTGACGGGCGCCACGGGTTCGGGCAAATCGACCACGCTGGCGTCCATGCTCAACTACCGCAACGAAAACGCCACGGGCCACATCCTCACCATTGAAGACCCGCTGGAGTTTCTGCATGCCCACAAGCTCTCGGTGGTAGACCAGCGCGAGGTGGGCATTGACACCCATTCGTACGAAGAAGCCCTGAAGAACGCCCTGCGCGAGGCGCCCGACGTGATCATGATCGGCGAGATCCGCGACCGCAACACCATGAAGCAGGCAATTGCCTACGCCGAAACGGGGCACCTGTGCCTGTCCACACTGCACGCCAACAATGCCAACCAGGCGATGGAACGGGTGATCAACTTCTTCCCCGAAGAAGCGCACCGGCAGCTGCTGGTGGACCTGAGCCTGAACCTGGCGGGCGTGGTGTCGCAGCGGCTGATTCCCGGCCTGCACGAAAAGCTGGTGCCTGCCGTGGAAGTGATGCTCAACTCTTCCTACATCTCTGACCTGATCGCCAAAGGCGAGTTCTCGGACATCAAGGAGGCCATGGCACGCAGCACCGAGATTGGCATGTGCACCTTTGACCAGGCGCTGTACCAGCTCTACACCGAAGACCGTATTTCGCTGGACGAAGCGCTGCACAACGCCGACTCGCGCACCGACTTGGCATTGCGCATACGCCTGGCGGCGGGTGTCTCGACGCAGGATGCTGGCGATCTGTCCATCGACACGTCCTCGCCCATCCAGTCGGCTGCACGGTTGGCTTGACGGCAGGCGCGCTGATGCAGCACTGGCCGTTTCCGCCGTTTTTTCGGGACGCCGCAGGGGCTGCCGCCATCACGCGGCCTTTCTCGGCCATCAAGAGCATTCAGCTCATGCCGCCCGTCGTGCTGGCCTCTGACGAGAAACCCACCCGGCGCTACCAGGCTGCGGGTGGGCATGCGGTCAACGCCACGCCTCGCCCCTTCACCGTGCAGTTCACGGATGGCGAACTTTGTGGTGATGCGCGAGTCACCCCGAGGATGAAAAGAACCCCTCTTGTTCTCTCGCTGGCCCTGGTAGCGGCCGTGAGCGTGGGCTGCGCCACGCTCGACGCCAAACAGCGCGAATGGATTTTTCAGCCCAGCGACCGCAGCTGGGGCGGCGCGCAGTCCACCGAAGGCATGCAGGATGTGTGGATTGAATTGCCGACGCAGGCCGACGGCAGGCCCGAGCAACTGCATGGCCTGTGGCTGCCGCAGCCGCAGGCTGATGCGCCCGTGCTGCTGTACCTGCATGGCGCGCGCTGGAACGTGGCGGGCTCGTCCGGCCGCATTCGGCGCATGCACGAGCTGGGCTTTTCGGTGCTGGCAATTGACTACCGGGGCTTTGGTAAAAGCAGCGCCGGGCTGCCGTCTGAAGCGTCTTCCGCCGAGGATGCGCGCGCCGCTTGGCAATGGCTGGCCGCCCAGTACCCCGACCGCCCCCGCTACATCTTCGGCCACTCGCTGGGCGGCGCCATTGCCATCGAACTGGCGCGCCAGGTGCAGGACGAACAGGGCACGATGGTGGAAGGCACGTTCACCAGCATTCCCGACGTGGTGAGCACCTTCCGCTGGGGTTGGCTGCCCGTGTCGCCGCTGATCACGCAGCGCTTTGAGTCGGTGCGCAAGGTGGGCGAGATTGGCTCGCCCCTCTTGGTGGTGCACGGCAGCGAAGACCGCCTGATCCAGCCCGCGCTGGGCCGCAAGCTGTACGAGGCCGCCCAGGAACCCAAGCAATTCGTGCTGGTGGAAGGCGGCTCGCACCACAACACAAACGCCATCGGCCAGGGCCAATACCGGCAGGCGATGGCCTCGCTGTTCCGCCTGCCCACGCGCTGAATTCACACCGCGAATCACAAGGCCGCACGGGCCTGCGGCCCGGCACCATCTGGTACGCTCAGCCGGTTATGTCTGCACCTTCCGCCACTGCTGGCGCCGCGCTTCCAACGCCTTCCCATCCCTCCGCCAGCCTGGCCATCGTGGTGCTGGCGCTGCTGCTGAGCATTCAGCCCGTCACCACCGATTTGTACCTGCCCGCGCTACCCGCCTTGACGCGCGACCTGGGCGCCAGTGTGGCCGCGGGGCAGCTCACGCTCAGCGCCCTGCTGCTGGCCTTTGGCTGCTCGCAACTGGTGTGGGGCCCGCTGTCAGACCGCTTTGGCCGCCGCCCTGTGCTGCTGGCGGGCCTGGGCATTTACGCGGCGGCATCGGTGGGCAGCGCCCTGGCACCCAGCATGGCCCTGCTGGTCGTGTGGCGTGTGCTGCAAGGCGCAGCCATGGGCGCGGTGGTGATGTGCGCACGCGCCATCGTGCGCGACCTGTACACCCCGCTGGCCGGTGCGCGTGCCATGTCCAAGGCGCTTACCGGGCTGGGCATCGTGGCCTGCCTGTGCGCCCCCGTGGGTGGCCTGCTGGCACAGTGGCTGGGCTGGCGCGCCGCCCTGCTGGCCCTGACGGTGTACGCCACCGGCACGCTGGCCCTGGTGGCCCTGCGCATGCCCGAAACCATTGCCCACAAGAACCCCCAGGCCCTGCAACCCGGCACACTGCTGCGCACCTGGCGCCTGGTGCTGGGCCACCCCAGCTTCTGGGCCTTCACACTGCTCACCACGGCCACCTATGGCGGTCTGTTCACCTTCCTCGCAGCCTCGTCGTTCGTGTTCATCGAAGTGCTGCAGCTCACCCGCACGCAGTACGGCTGGGTGATGCTGTCCACCAGCGTGGCGTACTTCTGCGGCACCTTTGTGTGCCGCTACCTGCTGGCGCGGCTGGGGCTGCGCCGCTCGGTGGCCATTGCCGGGGCCCTGAGCATGACTGGTGGCACGGGCCTGGCCCTGGTGGCGCTGGCTGGCTCACAAAACCCGGTGGCCCTGCTGGCACCGTTTTACCTGTTCATGGTGGCGCACGGCATTCACCAGCCCTGCGGGCAAACAGGCTCGGTGGCACCGTTTCCGCAAGCGGCTGGCGTGGCATCGGCCATGAATGGTTTTGTGATGATGATTGCCGCCTTTGCCACCGGTGGCTGGGTGGGCTCGCACCTCAATGGCACCGTGTGGCCCCTGGTGCAGGGCGTGCTCTTGTGGTCGGTGGTGCTGGGCGCCACGTCCTGGACCTTGGTACAAAAATTTGGAGAACCGCGACATGCTGCCTGAACACCTGCCCAACATTGCGCTGGCAGGCCCCACCGCCTCGGGCAAAACCGCCGGGGCGCTGGCCCTGGCCGCCGTGCTGGGGCGGCGCATGCCGGTCGAGATCATCAGCGTCGATTCGGCCCTGGTGTACCGCGGCATGGACATTGGCACCGCCAAGCCCACGGCGGCAGAGCGAGCCGCCGTGCCCCACCACCTCATCGACATCCGCGACCCGCTGCAGGCCTACAGCGCCGCAGAGTTTGTGCAAGACGCCACGCGCCTCATTGCCGAGATCCGCGCCCGTGGTGCCCTGCCCCTGCTGGTGGGCGGCACCATGCTGTACTTCAAGGCGCTGCTGGACGGCATTGACGACATGCCCGCCGCCAACCCCGAAGTGCGCGCCCAGCTCGAAGCCCAGGCCCAGGCCATTGGCTGGCCCGGCATGCACGCCGAGCTGGCCAAGGTAGACCCCACCACCGCCGCCCGCCTGGCACCGGGCGACAGCCAGCGCATTCAGCGCGCACTGGAGGTGTGGCATGTGTCAGGCCAGCCGCTGTCGAGTTTTCACACTACAAAAAAAGGAGCATCCAGCGCAAGCGCAGCAAGCGCTACAGTCCTTTTTTCCTTAGAACCAAACAACCGTGCCTGGCTGCACGAACGCATTGCCCAGAGGTTTGACGCCATGCTGGCGGCAGGCTTCATGGACGAGGTACGCGCCCTGCGTGCGCGCGGCGACCTGCATGCCGACCTGCCATCGATGCGCTGCGTGGGTTACCGCCAGGCATGGGAAGAGCTGGACTACCAGGCCCGCAAGGGGCCCGATGCGCCGCTGAACATCGCCCACTTCCGCGAGCGCGGCATCGTCGCCACGCGCCAGTTGGCCAAACGCCAGGTGACGTGGCTGCGCAGCATGCCCGAGCGCCACGCCATTGCCTGCGACCACCCCACCGCTGTAGCCGAACTGGTGCAGGCCGTGCTGCTGCGGCTGGACAAGGCAGAACGCAGCGCAGGTGCCACCGCCTGACTGACCGACGATGTCCAGCCACAGCACGCTCACCGTCCAGAACCTGGGCAAACACTACGGTGGCACGCCCGTGTTCGCCCAGGTCCACTTCGCCGTGCAGCCCGGCGAGTTCGTGGCCATCGTGGGCGACTCGGGGGTGGGCAAATCCACCCTGCTCAACTGCCTGGCGGGGCTGGACCATTGGGACGAAGGCGACATCACCTACACAGCGGCCGATGGCACCGCCACCCGGCTGGCCGATTTGGACGACACCGCCCGCGCCCTGTGGCGCCGCGCCCATGTGGGGTTTGTGTTCCAGGCCTTTCACGTACTGCCGCACCTGGACGTAGCGCAAAACGTGGCCCTGCCGCTGATGCTGCTGGGCCAGACAGACCCTGCCCGCGTGCAAGCCATGCTCGATGCCGTGGGCCTGGGTGCGCTGGGCAGCCGGCTGCCGCAACAGCTCAGTGGCGGGCAACTGCAGCGCGTGGCCATTGCCCGCGCCCTGGTGCACCGCCCCGGCCTGCTGCTGGCCGACGAGCCCACGGGCAACCTCGACCCCACCACCGCCGCGCTGGTCATGGACTTGCTGCTGGCCCAGACGCGCGAGCAAGGCGCCTCGCTGGTGCTGGTCACCCACTCTGACGCCGCCGCAGCGCGGGCCGACCGCGTGCTGCGCCTGACGGCCAGCGGCATGGTGGGCTGAAGCCCCGCTTACTCGATGTGCAGGCGCTGCGCGTTGCTGGCCTGCTTCTTGGGCAAGGTCAGCGTCAGCACGCCGTTGTCGTACTTGGCCTTGGCCTGGCTGGCGTCCACATCGGCGGGCAGCGCAAAGCTGCGGGCCACCTGGCCAAAGTAGCGCTCTGAGCGCAGCACCTTTTCGCCGTCTTTTTGCTGGTCGTGCTGGCGCACCTCGGCGCGCAGGCTCACCACATTGCCTTCCAGCGAGACATGAATGTCTTCCTTGGCCACCCCTGGCACCTCAGCGTGCACCGTGTAGCCGCCGTCAGACTCTTTCACATCCACCTTGATCTGGGCCGGAGAAGGCAGGTTGTCGCCATGCAGGGGGCGCACATAAAAGCCGGGGGCTACGTCCTTGAAGAATTCGTCCAGCAAGCTGCCGCCACGGGGGATCAGAGAACTCATGGTGATGCTCCTTGAAAGTTGTGTGGAATTCAACATCTCTGGCGCACGGCTGGCACCAGACCTGCAGGCAGCCAGAGGCAGGAGCCTCCACCACCTTCCTTTCCAATTTACGGCCCGCGTTCTGCCATTTCAAGAGCCCCTGCCGGGCCAACATGCGCGGGTTGATGTGCCTCAAAAAGCCCCTGCCACCGCCCCGCGCAGGCCGGCCTGCACAATGCCCCCATGCTCGCACTGCTTCGCACCTTCTCGTGGCAAGACCTGCGCCACCACCCCTGGCGCAGCGCCGCCGCCGTGGCCGCCGTCATGCTGGGCGTGGCGCTGGCGTTTGCCGTGCACGTCATCAACGCATCGGCGCTGGACGAGTTCTCGCAGGCCGTGCGCGCCGTCAACGGCCAGCCCGATCTGGAAGTGCGCCCCATGCAGGGCACGCTGGCCGAATCGCTGTTCGCCCAGGTCGCCACCCACCCCGACGTGGCCCGCGCCAACCCGGTGCTGGAGGCCACGGCCATGGCCCGCCCTGCAGAGCAAGCGCCCGGCACTGCCCCCACCGCCCTGCGCCTGCTGGGGGCCGATGCCCTGCTGCTGCCCGCCATGGCCCCGGCCCTGATGCCAAAGCCTTGGGAGGGCGCGGCGCGCGATGCACTCTTTGCCCCCGCCACCGTCTACCTCAACCCCGCTGCGCTGCAGGCGCTGGGCGTGCCGCCCGAAGGCAGCCAGCCCCGCCCCACACTGCAACTGCAGACCGGCCTGCAAACCCTGACCGTGCAGGTGGCAGGCACCGTGAGCGCCCCCGGCGCACCGCTGGCGGTGATGGACATTGGGGCCGCGCAAGACCTGCTGGGCCGCGTGGGCCAGCTCACCCGCATCGACCTGCAACTGCAGCCCGGCACCGACCGCAGCGCCTTCAAGCAAGCGCTGCGAGCCCTGCCCGGCTGGCCCGCGCAAGCCACGCTGGCCGAGCCGGGCGATGCGGCGCAGCGGGTGAGCAACCTCTCGCGCGCGTACCGTGTGAACCTGACGGTGCTGGCGCTGGTGGCGCTGTTCACCGGGGCGTTTTTGGTGTTCTCGGTGCTTGCACTCAGCGTGGCGCAGCGCGGGCCGCAGTTTGCGCTGCTGGCCGTGCTGGGCGCCACGCCGCGCCAGCGGCTGGCGCTGGTGCTGGCCGAATCGGCCCTGCTGGGCGTGGCGGGCAGCCTGGCCGGGCTGGCGCTGGGCACAGCCCTGGCCAGCGCGGCGCTGCAACTGCTGGGCGGCGACCTGGGCGGTGGCTACTTTGCCGGGGTGCAGCCCCGCCTGCAATGGAGCCTGCCCGCCGCCCTGCTGTACGGCAGCCTGGGCGTGGCCGCTGCGGTGGCTGGCGGCTGGTGGCCCGCCCGCGCCGCGCAGGCCCTGCCGCCTGCGCAAACCCTGAAGGGCATGGGCAGTGCCAGCGGGCGCGCCGGGCGGGGCTGGGTTGGTATGGTTTTGATAGCTGGCAGCGCTGTATTGGCGGCGCTTCCACCCATTTTTGGCATTCCACTGGCGGCCTATGTGGCAATTGGCCTGCTGCTGGTGGGCGGCATTGCGCTGCTGCCCTGGGGCGTGGCCTGGCTGCTGCAGCGCCTGCAGCCGCTGGCAGCGCGCCACCCGCTCACCCTGCTGGCGCTGGAGCGCGCCCGCCGCATGCGCGGCAGCGCCGCCATTGCCGTGGGCGGCGTGGTGGCCAGCCTGAGCCTGGCCGTGGCGCTGACGGTGATGGTGGCCAGCTTTCGCGGCTCGGTCATCCAGTGGCTGGACGCGGTGCTGCCCTCGCCGGTGTACGTGCGCTCAGCCCTGCAAGCCGCTGGCGGCGACGCCGCCCTGCTGCCCCCCGGCTTTGCCGAAGCGGTGGCCCGCCTGCCGGGCGTGGACAAGGTATCGCCCCTGCGCACAAGCCCCCTGCAGCTGAGCGCTGCCCGCCCCGCCCTCACCGTGCTCAGCCGCCCGCTGGGCACCGACCCCGCCCAGGTGCTGCCCCTCACCGGCCCCACCCTGCCCGTGCCTGCGGGGCAGATCGGCGTGTATGTGAGCGAGGCGGTGGTGGACCTGTATGGCGTGGGCCCTGGCCAGGCGTGGCCCGAGCTTTCCAAGGCTTTTATGCCTGTAGCGCCCGATCATCAAGCGCAGGAAGCTACATTTTTCATAGCAGGCGTGTGGCGTGACTATGTGCGCCAGACCGGGGCCATCACGCTGGACAACGCCGCCTACCAGCGCCTGACGGGCGACACCCGCATCAGCGACCTGGCCCTGTGGCCTGCCGAGGGGGTGGACTTGGCCGCACTGCAAAGCCACATCCGCAGCGCGGCGCTGCAGGCCAGCGCGGCAGCACCAGTGGGCTCCAGCGACTCAGGTGCCGCCAACAACAGCGTGGATGGCAGCCCTCCCTTGGTCGAATTTGTCTCCGCCCAATCCATCCGCGAACGCTCGCTGCAAATCTTTGACCGCAGCTTCGCTGTCACCTACTGGCTGCAGGCCGTGGCCGTCGGCATCGGCCTCTTCGGCGTGGCCGCCAGCTTCAGCGCCCAGGTCCTGGCCCGCCGCAAAGAATTCGGCCTGCTCGCCCACCTGGGACTCACCCGCCGCCAGATCCTGGCCGTGGTGGCAGGCGAAGGCGCGGCATGGACAGGCATTGGTGCCATCGCTGGCGTACTGCTGGGCCTGGCTGTGTCGGTCGTGCTGGTGCACGTGGTCAACCCGCAGAGCTTTCACTGGACGATGGAGATGAATGTTCCTGCGGCGCGCTTGTGGGCGCTGTGTGCGGCGGTGGTGGTGTCGGGGACGGTGACTGCGTGGCTGGCTGGGCGGGCGGCGGCGGGGAGGGATGCGGTGATGGCGGTGAAAGAGGATTGGTGAGACAGCCCTTCCCATGGCTCGCCGTTTGCGCAGACACACCGAGATGCGCTGAACGAATCGCAACACCCATGCGCCGCCCCACACCTTGACCGCCCTGCAGGTACTCACTACCCTGAGGCCCTCCAACCACTGAGGGAGCCACCGATGAATCTTCGACCTGCCCTGCTGACCGCTGCCCTTTTGCTGTCGGCCAACGCGTTTGCGAACAACCCTGCTTTGTCGAAAGACGAATTCGACCAACTGATCGCCCAGCCCTTCAAAGCCACCAATGGCAAAAGCGGCTTGATCGTGGAAATCCATCTGAAGCCCGACAACTCAGCAGTTGCCCGCAAGGGCTACAACGACATCGGCACCTGGCGCAGAAACGGCGACGCCGGGTATTGCGTGCGCTGGAACAAACAACGCTTGGATGAGCGCTGCACCAACTTCGTCAAACAAGACGGGAAGGTGCTGGGCGTGGCTCCGCCCGGCGATGTGACTTGGTGGATTGAACGCGCTGAGTAGGCGCTGCGGCTTGCACGCTGGGGGCAAGCCTCTTTCCAGGAGGTGCCTACTTCGCTACATCGTCGCCTCATCCGGCGCGCGCTCATGACCCATCGGCAGGTGACAGCGAAAAGGCTGTGACTCTGCCGAGTCTGCGCCCCAACATGGTATGGCCCGAAATTTCTGACGATTATGCCTGTAGCGCTTGATATATTAGCGGATGCAGCTATTCTTTCCATAGCACGCGAAGGCACTATGATGCGAGCCAGATCTGAAGCGTCGGCATCCGCTGTCTCAACCTAGCTGGCAGCACAGGCGCGGGGCTGGGCCTGGCGGTTTGGCGTGAAACGGATGAGGTTCTAAAGAAACTCGAACCTTGAGGCCACCAATCAACACTACCGAAGCAAGTTGGCCAAAGCCCGCGGAGCTACAGTCGCACGTTCGCTACGACTGCATGACCGAACGCCATCTGAATCTTTCAGATAAGTAAATGTCTACAGACTGCTTTTTGGCCGTCTGTCCGAGAATCACTCCCATGACCTTCCCCTCCCCCTGGCTCCACGAAGCCATCGCCCGCATCGAAGCCGACTACCAGCGTAGCGCCGATACGCATCTGATCCCACTGCGCCTTCCCGCCTTTGCCGCGCACGGCATTGACCTGTACCTCAAGGACGAGTCCACGCACCCCACGGGCAGCCTGAAGCACCGGCTGGCGCGGTCGCTGTTTTTGTATGCACTGTGCAATGGCTGGCTGCATGAGGGATCGACGGTGGTGGAGGCATCGAGCGGCTCCACAGCAGTGAGCGAGGCCTACTTTGCGCGGCTGCTGGGCTTGCCTTTTGTGGCGGTGATGCCGCGCAGCACCTCGCCTGAGAAGATTGCGCAGATCGAGTTTCACGGTGGGCGCTGCCACCTGGTGGACAGTGCGGGCCAGGTGTATGAGGAGGCCCGCGCCATTGCGGCGGAGACGGGTGGGCATTACATGGACCAGTTCACCTATGCCGAGCGGGCCACCGACTGGCGGGGCAACAACAACATTGCCGAGAGCATGTTCACCCAGATGGCGCGCGAGCGGCACCCGGTGCCGCGCTGGATTGTGGTGGGTGCAGGCACAGGCGGCACCAGCGCCACCATTGGCCGTTATGTGCGCTACCAGCGGCACGCCACGCAGGTGTGCGTGGCCGACCCGACGGGCTCGGTGTTCAGCGCCTACCACCGCACGGGCGATGCCAGCCTGACGGCCCCCGGCTCGCGCATTGAGGGCATTGGCCGCCCACGGGTGGAGCCCAGCTTTGTCCGCACGCTGGTAGACCGCATGGTGGATGTAGCGGATGTGGATTCGGTGGCAGCGATGCGGGTGCTGTCGCAACTGCTGGGGCGGCGCGTGGGGCCATCCACCGGCACCAACTTTGTGGCGATGCTCACGCTGGCGCATGAGATGCGCGAGCGGGGCGAGAGCGGCTCCATCTTGTCACTGCTGTGCGATGCGGGGGAGCGGTATTTGCCCACGTACTACAACTGCGACTGGGTGCACCAGACGATGGGCGACTGCGCCAGCGCAGAGCAGCGCCTGAACGCGCTGCTGGCCTGACGCCATGACTGGCTTGCCCCCCTTGGCCACGGCCCCCCACAGCGGCGGGCATGCCCCCACGCTTTGCCCGGCGGCAGTGGCTGGCCTGGGCATTGGCCGTGGCCGGTGCCACCACGGCGCGTGATGGCTTGGCGTTGCCAGCGAAGACCTTGCAGTTTCCGCGCGACCACGGCAGCCACCCTGACCTGCGCACCGAGTGGTGGTACATCACCGGGCACGCGTTTGCGGATGGTCGGCCCTGGGGGTTTCAGGTGACGTTTTTCCGCTCGCGCATGGATGCCACACAAACCATGCGGTCAGCGTTTGCCGCCAAGCAGCTGCTGTTTGCCCACGCGGCCATTACCGATGTGCAGGGGCAAAAGCTGCTGCACGACCAGCGCGTGGCGCGCGCCGGGTTTGGCGTGGCAGAAGCCAGCGAAGCCGACACGGCAGTGCGGCTGCGCGACTGGAGCTTGCTGCGGCAGAACGCGCCGGGCCCTGGCGCGGATGCCACCGCGAGCCGCTATACCGCACGGATCACGGGTGAGCAATTTGGCTTGCAATTGCAGTTTGAATCCACCCAACCGTTGTTGCTGCAAGGGCGGCAGGGCTTGTCGCGCAAGGGGCCGTTGGCCGAGCAGGCCAGCTACTACTACAGCCAGCCCCAGCTGGCCGTGAGCGGCAGCATGGTGGTGGGCGGCCGCACCCTGCCCATTGACCCCACCCGACCTGCACGCGCCTGGATGGACCATGAATGGAGCGAAGCCCTGCTGGCAGACGATGCAGTGGGGTGGGACTGGATCGGGATGAATCTGCACGACGGCAGTGCGCTGACAGCCTTTCGGCTGCGGCGCGCCGATGGATCGGCGCTGTGGGCTGGTGGATCGTTCAGAGGCGCGGGCCAGATAACGCCACAGGTGTTCTCAGCCACCGACGTATCGTGGCGCCCCCTGCGTTGGTGGACCAGCCCCCAAAGCGGCGCTCGCTACCCAGTGCAGTGGGAGGTGCAAACACCGGTCGGCACCTACACGGTGAATGCATTGCTGGACGCGCAAGAGCTGGACAGCAGTGCATCCACCGGCGCAGTGTATTGGGAGGGGTTGTCGGACCTGACCCACGCCAATGGCCAAGCGGCAGGCCTTGGTTATCTGGAAATGACGGGGTACACCAAGGCTATGCGGCTGTAGCCGAAACGCCTTTGGGCCAACCACAGCGCGGCAGGCAGGGCTGAGCCCCAAAAAAAGAGCCTGGGGCTGGTAGCCGCAGGCTCTTTGAACGGCGCGCCACCACGCGCCAAACGTGAGGAACTCAGTCCTGGCTCAAAGCCAAAGCCTGCCCCCGCTGGGGTGCAGCACTGCTACCCCATGAACCAGCGGTGCCGTTGTCGAGCTTGAAACCGGCTACGGCTTCTGCCAGCGCTACCGCCTGGTGTTGCAGCGATTGCGCGGCAGCGGTGGCTTCTTCCACCAGCGCAGCGTTTTGCTGGGTGGCCTGGTCCATCAGCGTCACGGCGCTGCCCACCTCGGCAATGCCTGTGCTTTGCTCCTGGCTGGCCAGGCTGATGTCGGCCACGATGGTGGTGACCTTGCGCACGCTTTCCACCACCTTGTCCATGGTGGCGCCAGCCTCTTGCACCAGCTTGCTGCCTGCCTCCACTTGCGAGGCCGATTCGCTGATCAGCTCCTTGATCTCCTTGGCGGCTGTGGCGCTGCGCTGGGCCAGCGTGCGCACCTCAGACGCCACCACGGCGAAGCCGCGACCTTGCTCGCCGGCGCGGGCGGCCTCCACCGCAGCGTTCAGGGCCAGGATGTTGGTCTGGAAGGCAATGCCGTCAATGACACCAATGATGTCCACGATCTTGCGGGCCGATGCATCGATGCCACCCATGGTCTCCACCACTTGGCCCACCACCGTGCTGGCGTGCGAAGCCACTTGCGAAGCGCCAGTGGCCAGCTCGTTGGCCTGACGGGCGTTGGCTGCGTTTTGCTGTACCGTGGCGGTCAGCTCTTCCATGGCGGCGGCGGTTTCTTCCAGCGAGCCTGCTTGCTGTTCAGTACGTGCCGACAAATCCTGGTTGCCGCTGGCAATCTCGGTCGAGGCAAGGCGCACGGACTCCGAAGATTCGCGGATGCTGACCAGCACCTTGGCGATCTTGTCCACAAACTGGTTTAACGACGTGGCAATGGCGGTCAGCTCGTCCTTGCCCTGGGTTTCCAGACGGCGTGTGAGATCGCCCTCACCCGATGCAATGTCACGCAGCGCATCGCTGACCAGGCCCAGGCGACGCAGCTGGCGGCTTACGGCCACTGTCAACAGGGCCACAGCCACCAACACGCTGAGCACGGTGATCAGGCCAGCGATCTGCAGCATCACGGTGACGGCATGGGTGGCTTCGGCGCGATCGATGGCAATGGCCAGGGTCCATGGAGTGCCTTCCACCTTGGCTGCGTAGAGCATCTGGTCTGCGCCGTCGATCAACACATCGGCACGCGTGCTGTCAGAGGCCAGCTTCGTGAGCATGCCAGCATCAATGCCTTTGGCAATTTCTGAGGCGGGCTTCAGGGCCAGATCCGCCTTGGGGTTGGCCAGCAGTTTGCCTTCCCCATCAATCAGGAAGGCAAAGCTCTTGGAGATGGGACGAATGGCGGCCACTTTTTTGGTCACCGTGTCCAGATGCATGTCGGTACCCACCTCAGCCGTGGGTTGACCTGCGGGGCCTACGGGTTCAGCGAAGG
This sequence comes from uncultured Acidovorax sp., assembly GCF_964021665.1. Lineage (NCBI taxonomy): Bacteria > Pseudomonadati > Pseudomonadota > Betaproteobacteria > Burkholderiales > Comamonadaceae > Acidovorax > uncultured Acidovorax sp. The sequence continues at coordinate 533 of NZ_CAXIAK010000077.1, read as the reverse complement.
TGATGGTGAGCTTGCCAGGCTCGCGTCCACATAGGCAGGCGTCAGCACCGGCGCACCGGCCTGCGCTGCCTGCTTGTACCAAGGCCGGGCGGTGCCGTCGTAGCCCTCGGGCATGGGGTGGTCAAAGATATTGCGCTTGTCGGCTTACACAAAATACGTGTCGTCGAACGCGCCGGCCTGTTTGGCTGCCCGCAAAAATGGCAAAGGCTCTGACTGGCCCACCGCCAGTTTCAGGGAGCCCGTAATACGTTGCTTCTCACGCACCCATTCCGCCAACTCGTTGGCGTGTGATCGGGTGACCTGCCCCACCCGGTAATCCAGCTGCGTCAGCGTGTCCTTGCGCACCATGAAAAAGGTGGCCAAGGCCAGCGTCAAAAGAGAGAAAACGGTGATCGCTACGCAAATGGCGATCAATCTGGCGCGCAGGGTTTGAAACACATCACCAACTGAAGTGTGTAAGCATTTGCAAATTATGAAGTTCGTAAGCGCGCGGTAATCCCATGTTGACCGTTGTCGGTCACCCGGTTATTGAT